>NZ_JPKW01000004.1:0-99989 GCF_001887735.1 Paracoccus sp. SM22M-07 | reverse complement strand
CCCGCCGATATCGCGGCGCTGAAAGACTGAGGCGGGCCGGGGCTGGCCCCGGTGCGCGCGACACATAAAGCACGAATGATGAGGCGAACATGTTCGATCTGACGGGTAAGACGGCGCTGGTGACCGGCGCTTCGGGCGGCATCGGCGGCGCGATCGCCACGGCGCTGCATGGGGCAGGTGCGACAGTCGCCCTGTCCGGCACGCGCGAGGCCCCCTTGCGCGAACTGGCCGACAGCCTGGGCGACCGCGCGCATGTGGTTCTGGCGAACCTGGGCGATCCCGAATCGGTGGCGGCGCTGCCCAAGGCCGCGGCCGAGGCGATGGGCGGCATCGATGTGCTGGTGAACAACGCGGGCATCACGCGCGACAACCTGTTCATGCGCATGTCGGACGACGAATGGGCGCAGGTGATGGACGTGAACCTGACCAGCGTCTTCAAGCTGTCGCGCAGCGTTCTGCGCGGCATGATGAAGGCGCGCTGGGGGCGGATCGTCAACATCACCTCGGTCGTGGGGTCGACGGGCAATCCGGGGCAGGGCAACTATGCCGCCGCCAAGGCGGGGCTGGTCGGTATGTCGAAATCGCTGGCCTATGAGGTCGCAAGCCGCGGGATCACCGTGAACTGCGTGGCGCCCGGTTTCATCGCCACGCCGATGACCGACAAGCTGACCGATGACCAGAAGGCCAAGATCCTGACCCAGATCCCCGCCGGACAGATGGGCAGCCCCGACGATATCGGCGCGGCGGTCCTCTATCTGGCCAGCCCCCAGGCGGGTTACGTCACCGGCACGACCCTGCATGTGAACGGCGGCATGGCGATGATCTGACGGGCTTGGGTCCTGCATGCAACGTCACGCGGGATCTGTTGCGAAAGCGGTTGCATGAAGGTTCATGGGTGCTATATCCCCGGCTTTAGCAGCAGGGGAACCGCCCTGTGCTGAATCGGGCCGCTTGCCCGTGCAAAAAATGGGCGGATGCCCGCGAGAATGAGGATATGACATGAGCGATATCGCTGATCGCGTGAAGAAGATCGTAGTCGAGCACCTGGGCGTTGACGAAGACAAGGTGGTCGAATCCGCTTCGTTCATCGACGATCTGGGTGCCGACAGCCTCGACACCGTCGAGCTGGTTATGGCCTTCGAGGAAGAGTTCGGGATCGAGATCCCCGATGACGCCGCCGAAACCATCCAGACGGTTGGCGACGCCGTGAGCTTCATCAAAGGCGCGGTCTGATCCGACGCTTTCGGTTGCCCGGTCACGGGCGACACTCATGACGGCGCTTCCCGCAAGGGGGGCGCCGTTTCTTCATTCCCCGTTCCTTCATCCCAAGGACATGGACGGAACCGGCGTGCGGCGGTTCGGGTTGTAGGCCCGAATGACGACAAAGGAGCTGATCATGGCTGTGAAGTTGAAGGGGCTGACCGATAACGCCCGCAAGACCGCGATCTCGGAACTCAATGCCCGGCTGGCAGATGGCCTTGCGCTGTCGATGGCCATCAAGCAGGCGCATTGGAACATGAAGGGCATCAACTTCATCGCGGTTCATGAATTTGTCGACGGGGTGAATGCCCGCCTGAACGAACATCTGGACACCTTTGCCGAACGCATCCAGATCCTGGATGGCGTCGCCATCGGCACGGCCGAAAATGTGGCCAAGGAATCGACGCTGAAGCCCTATCCCACCGACGTGACCAAGGTGAACGACCACCTGAAGGAACTGTGCGACCGTCTGCGCGATCATGGTGAAAACCTGCGCAAGGCCATCGACATCACCGACGAAGCCGGTGAGGCCGATACCGCCGACATCTTCACCGCCGCGTCGCGGACAGCCGACAAGGATCTGTGGTTCCTGGAAAGCCACCTGGAATAACGGACCCGTCGGACCGAAGGAAAGGGCGCCCAGATGGCGCCCTTTTTCTGTCATGGGCGTCAGCGACCCAGCTTGGCGTGAACTTCGGCGATGTCGACCTCGCCCACGGGGAACTTGTTGTCCGGATCGTCGAAGTCGTATTTGAACAGCTGGAAATCGTCCTTGTAGATTTCCCAGATCAGGTGGCGCGACAGGTCGTCGAAATAGTCGCTGACCTTATGGGCACGCTTGGGGCCGTGGCCTTCGGATTCGTTGAAGCGCGGCACCTGGCCCAGATCGATCCCGACCTTGGTATCGGCGGCATCCAGAACCTTCTGCATGCCTTCGTTGAAGGTTTCGGTATGGAAGATCTGGTCATAGCGTCCGCCGTTCACGATGAAGGTCGAGATATGCCCGGACATGGCCGACCAGTGGATGTCGGGTTCCATCGGCTTGCGGAACCGGATGGTGTCACGCGCGAACAGCAGGAAACGGCGGAAGCTGGCGACTTGGTCGAAATCGAACCCGTTTTCGGGGCTGCCGACATCGATGCCATAGCGTTGGGTCAGCTGCGGCACCAGATTGCCGCGGTAACGGCGGCCATTGCGCTGGATGCCGGCAATCTTGTCGAAAAACGACGACAGCAAACGGGCATAAGGGTTCCTGACGCAGGTGAAGGCGACGGCCTCATGGGCGCGGACGGCCCGTTCGATCGGTTCGTGGCTGTAATCCTGGGCCCATTTATGCAGGCCTTCGGTTGAATCGTGGATGTCACCGTCAAAGAACCGCCCGTGATCGGAATGGTACATGATCTGGCCGATGGTCGAGCAGGCGCATTTCGGCACGACCCGATAGACCATGCTTTCACTTTCCGTCATCCAGACGCCGGGAAAACCCATGAAAATACTTCTCCGAATTGCGAGCATCTGACCCGGTGAACGGGGGCCCAACGGCCATGCTGCTTGTCCCAACGATAAAAATGGTTACACATTCAGAACAAAACCGACAGAGATTTTCAACGTCTTACGTCCGTTCGAGTGTAATCATTGCGGGGGAAGTCTTCGAAACATGGCGCGTATTGCCTTCATTCTGCTGACCCACAAGGATCCACAGGGTGTGATCGATCAGGCGCGGCGCCTGACGGCGACGGGCGATTACGTTTCGATCCATTTCGACAAGCGCGCGCCCGCCGGGATGTTCCAGCAGATCAAGCAGGCGCTTGGCGATCATCCGGGCGTTGCATTCGCGCAAAAGCGGCTGAAATGCGGTTGGGGGGAATGGTCGCTGGTGGCAGCCACCCTCGAGGCGTTGCGCGCCGCCGAGGCCGCCTTTCCCCAAGCGACCCATTTCTACATGCTGTCGGGCGATTGCATGCCCATCAAGTCGGGCGAATTCGCGCGCAATTTCCTGGACGACGAGGAATGCGACTATATCGAAAGCTTCGATTTCTTCGAGAGCGACTGGATCAAGACGGGTTTCAAGGAAGAGCGCCTGATCTATCGGCACTGGTTCAACGAACGCACCCAGAAATGGCTGTTCTACACCAGCTATGACCTGCAGAAGCGGTTCGATCTGACGCGCGCGGTGCCCAAGGACATCCAGGTGATGATCGGGTCGCAATGGTGGTGCCTGCGGCGCCAGACCATCGAGGCGATCCTGGAGCTGATCCGCCGCCGCCCCGAGATCGTGCGCTTCTTCAGCACCACCTGGATCCCCGATGAAACCTTTTTCCAGACGCTTGTGGCCCATGTGGTGCCCAAGACCCAGATCCGCACGCGGACGCTGACCTTCCTGATCTTCACCGATTACGGGATGCCGGTGACCTTCTACAACGACCACTATGACCTGTTGCTGCGTCAGGATTACCTCTTTGCCCGCAAGATCAGCCCCGAGGCGCTGGAGCTGCGGGCAAGGCTGGGTGCCTTGTGGCAGACCACCGGCCAGAATTTTCCCATCGCGGCCGAAGGGCGGCGATTGTTCAGCTTTCTGACCGGGCGGGGCCGGATCGGTCGCCGCTTTGCGCCGCGGTTCTGGGAAACGGATGGCAGTCTGGGCAATGACCGCGTCGCCCATATCATCGTGGCCAAGAAATGGCATGTGGCCAAGCGGCTGACCGCCGCGGCGCGGCGGCATACCGACATTCCCGCGGTCGATTACCTGTTCAACGAGGAGGAGGCCCACCTGCCCGAGATGGGCGGCGTCGAATCCTCGCTTGGCAAGCGCCAGCGCCACCGCCGCGCGCTGGTCAAGCTGCTGTTCGACCAGTTCGGCGCCGAGAGGCTGGCCTTTTGCGTGGACCCATCGGCCCTGTCGCTGATCACGGATTTCGACAATGACCGGTCCGAGGTGCGCATCCTGTTCATCGACTGCAGGTTCGACGACGATTACGTGCGCGGGCATATGGGCCGCGTGGGGCTGGTGGCCGACGATGCCCCGCAGGCGCAGATCGAGAGCCTGCTGCCCATCGTGCGGCGCGATCTGCAGCACGAGGCCGAGCGGCTGAAGGAGGCGGGATTCACTCATCTTTCCATCATCTCGGAGACGGCGGGGCCGGCGAAGAACGCCGAGGCCTTGGCCGGTTTCTTCAAGATCCCGGCCGACAGCGCGCGTATCCTGGCCGAAACACCGCATCTTTTTGACGACTAGAAAGGTTTCACGATGGGCTTTGCCTATGACGACAGCAACATCTTCGCCAAGATCCTGCGCGGAGAGATCCCGAACGACACGGTCGCGGAAAACGATCACGCGTTGGCCTTCCGCGACATCTCGCCCAAGACGCCGACCCATGTGCTGGTGATCCCGAAGGGGTCCTATGTCAGCTTCGACGATTTTTCGGCCAATGCGTCGGACGCGGAGATCGCGGGCTTCATGCGGCTTTGTGCGCAGGTCGTGGCGTCCGAGGGCGTGGGCCTGGAGGCGGGCAAGGGTTTCCGCGCCATCACCAATGCCGGCGAGCACGGCGTGCAGGAGGTGCCGCATTTCCACCTGCACATCATGGGCGGTCGGATGATGGGGCCGATGGTCAGCCTGCGCGACTGATCAGCCTGTCGCGCGGCAGGGTCACTTGTCGCGCGTCAGTTCCACGAAGACGTCTTCCAGGTCGGGCTGTTCGGTCGCCACATCCAGGATGGGGATGCCCGCGCCCCGCAGCGCGTCCAGGACCTGATCGGCCCGCAGTCGCGAGGGCGGATAAGTCAGGGCCAGCCTGCCATCGGTGCGGCGTTCGTGGCGCACGCCCTCGGGCAGGGGGGGCAGGGTGACGGGCCCGCCCGTGTCCAGCACCAGCGTCTTGCCGTCGGTGCGCGACAGCAAGTCGCGGGTGTTCTGACGCACCACCAGTTCGCCGTGGTTGATGATGGCGATCTCGTCGCACATCTGTTCGGCCTCTTCCAGGTAATGGGTGGTCAGGATGATGGTCATGCCCTGTTCGTTCAGCTTGCGGACATTGGCCCACAGCATCTCGCGCAGGGTGATGTCGACGCCCGCGGTCGGTTCGTCCAGCACCAGGATCTGGGGGCGGTGAACCAGCGCCTTGGCCAGAAGCAGCCGCCGCTTCATGCCGCCCGACAAGTTGCGGGCATAGGCATTGGCCTGATCCGTCAGCCCCACCAGCGCCAGCAGCTCGTCCGTCCAGCGTTCGGATTTCGGAACGCCGTAGAGGCCCGCCTGCACCTCCAGGCTGGCGCGGGGGGTGAAGAACGGGTCCATGTTCAGTTCCTGGGGCATGACCCCGATGGCCGCGCGCGACTGGCGCGGGTTCACGTCCTGGTCGAAACCCCAGATGACCACCTGTCCCGCGGTCTTGTTCACCAGCCCTGCAAGGATGTTGATCATGGTGGATTTGCCCGCGCCGTTCGGACCCAGAAGGCCGAAGATGCTGCCAGCCCTGATGATCAGGTCCACCCCCTTCAGAGCGTGTTTGGCGGGGGCGTTGCCTTGGGCGGCATAGGTCTTGCGAAGACCGGTGATCTGAAGTGCATCGGGCATGGGACAATCCTTGCAGTGCTTGCGAAGGCAGGCGGCGCTGCGCTATTGGGGTTAGACCAGATGCAGCCCGCCGCCACAAGAAGGCCAGCCCATGACCCAGTCCGATCTTCATCACGTCACGCCCGAAACGCCCCTGTCGACCGAAACCGGTCCCGAGGCGATGAACCTGCCCGCGCCCGTGACCGAAGTCGTCACCAAGTGGCGCGTCAGCTGCGACGGCGACGATGCGGCGGGTCTGGGCCATCCGCGCGTCTGGCTGGCCATCGCCCCCGAGGCGGGCTATGTCGATTGCGGATATTGCGACAAGCGCTTTGTCATCGACCGCGCGCACGCCCACGACGACCACTGATCCGCCGACCACCGATCCGTCCCGGCCCGGCAGGCCTTGCCAGCCCCCATCGAGGGGGCCGTCAAGGCCGGGTGGCGTCGCCACCCTTTCCAGGCCCGCGCGCGGCGTTCCGGCAGCGGTCGGAGCAATATCTGACCTGATCCCAGTCCCGCGCCCATTTCTTGCGCCAGGCGAAGGGCAGGCCGCAGGCGGCGCAGGTCTTGTGAGGCAGGTCGGCCTTGCGGCGCATCTTGGGCATCGTCGTCTTTCCATCGGTGTCTGGAGATTTCGGCGCGGGCGTGGCAGAAGGCATCTCTGATCACAGGGGAAGTTGAGCATGAGCGACGCATTCGGCAAGGGCTGCCACCTGCATCTGATCGACGGATCGGCCTTCATCTTCCGCGCCTATCACGCGCTGCCGCCGCTGACGCGGAAATCAGACGGCCTGCCGATGGGCGCCGTCGCGGGGTTCTGCAACATGCTGTGGCGCTATGTCCAGAACGAGGACGGCAGCAGCGCACCCACCCATGCGGCGGTGATCTTTGACCATTCGTCCAAGACATTCCGCAACGAGATCTTCCCCGATTACAAGGCCAACCGCCCCGAACCGCCCGAGGATCTGCGCCCGCAATTCCCGCTGACCCGCGACGCGACCCGCGCCTTCAACATCGCCTGCATCGAGACCGAAGGCTATGAGGCCGATGACATCATCGCCGCCCTGTCCTGCAAGGCGCGCGACGCGGGCGGCAGCGTCACCATCATCAGCAGCGACAAGGACCTGATGCAGCTGGTCGGCAACGGCGTCGACATGCTGGACCCGATCAAGAACAAGCTGATCGGCCCCGATGAGGTGATGGAAAAGTTCGGCGTCGGTCCCGACCGGGTCATCGACGTGCAGGCGCTGGCGGGCGATGCGGTCGACAACGTCCCCGGCGCGCCCGGCATCGGCATCAAGACCGCCGCCCTGCTGATCAACGAATACGGCGATCTGGACACGCTTCTGGAACGCGCGTCCGAGATCAAGCAGCCCAAGCGCCGCCAGACGCTGATCGATCATGCCGACCAGATCCGCATCAGCCGCCGCCTGGTGGCGCTGGACTGCGACACGCCGCTGGATTTCACGCTGGACAGCCTGGAGGTGCGCGACCCCGAGCCGCAGACCCTGCTGGACTTTCTGGCCACGATGGAGATGCGGACCCTGTCGGCCCGCATCGCCGAAAAGCTGGGCGCCGAAGCCCCCGTCATCACCGCCCCGCCCGTGGCCGATGCGCCGGCCGCGCCCGAACAGCCCGCCATCGACACCGCCGCCTATGAAACGGTGACCGACATGGAGGCGCTGGATGCCTGGATCGCCGCCATCCGCGAAGCGGGGCAGGTGGCCATCGATACCGAAACGACCGGCCTGGACGAGATGCGCGCCGATCTGGTCGGCATCTCTCTGGCCGTGGCACCGGGCAGGGCCTGCTATGTCCCGTTGGGCCATGTGGCGGGGGGCGACGACCTGTTCGGCAAATCCGCGCGGGTCGATGGCCAGCTGGACATGCAGGCCGTGCTGGCGGCGCTGAAGCCCGTGCTGGAGGATGCGGGGGTCCTCAAGATCGGGCAGAACCTGAAATACGACTGGAAGATCCTGGCGCGTCTGGGCATCCGGATGGCGCCCCTGGCCGACACGATGCTGATGTCCTATGCGCTGAATGCCGGCACGCATAATCACGGCATGGACGAATTGGCCGAACGCTATCTGGGCCACAAATGCATCCCCATCAAGGAGCTGATCGGGTCGGGCAAAAGCCAGATCCATTTCGGTCAGGTCGCCATCGACAAGGCCGCCCCCTATGCCGCCGAGGATGCGGATGTTACGCTGCGCCTTTATCAGCATTTCCTGCCGATGCTGCCCGACCAGCAGGTGATGACCGCCTATCAGACGCTGGAACGCCCGATGATCCCGGTGCTGGCCGATATGGAAATGGCTGGCATCCGCGTCGACGGGGCGACCCTGAACCAGATGTCGAACGCCTTCGCCCAGAAGATGGCCCAGCTGGAGGATGAGATCCACGCGCTGGCAGGCGAAAAATTCAACATCGGCAGCCCCAAGCAGCTGGGCCAGATCCTGTTCGAGACGATGGGCCTGGCGGGGGGCAAGCAGGGCAAGACCGGCGCCTTCTCCACCAGCGCCGACGTGCTGGAGGATCTGGCCGCCGAAGGTCACGACCTGCCCGCGCGCGTCCTGGATTGGCGCCAGATCAGCAAGCTGAAATCGACCTATACCGACGCGCTGCAGACCTATGTGAACCCCGAAACGGGGCGGGTGCACACCAGCTATTCCATCACCGGCGCGCAGACGGGGCGCCTGGCCTCCAGCGAGCCGAACCTGCAGAACATCCCGATCCGGTCCGAGGAAGGCCGCCGCATCCGTCAGGCCTTCGTGGCCCCGGAAGGATACAAGCTGGTCAGCCTGGATTACAGCCAGATCGAACTGCGCATCCTGGCCCATGTCGCCGACATCCCGGCGCTGAAGCAGGCCTTCCGCGACGATATCGACATCCACGCCATGACCGCCAGCCAGATGTTCGGCGTCCCGGTCGAGGGCATGGACCCGATGATCCGCCGCCAGGCCAAGGCGATCAATTTCGGGGTCATCTATGGCATCTCGGGCTTCGGGCTGTCGCGCAACCTGCGCATCCCGCGGGCCGAGGCGCAAAGCTTCATCGATACCTATTTCGAACGCTTCCCCGAAATCCGCGCCTATATGGACAAGACGGTGGCCGACGCGAAACGGGACGGCTTCGTGCGGACTCTGTTCGGGCGCCGCATCAACACGCCGGGCATCAACCAGTCGGGCCCTGCGGCGGGCGGCGCACGCCGTGCGGCGATCAACGCGCCGATCCAAGGGGCAGCCGCGGACATCATCCGCCGCGCCATGATCCGCATGCCCGACGCCATCAAGGACCTGCCCGCGCGGATGCTGCTGCAGGTTCATGACGAACTGGTCTTCGAGGTGCGCGACGATGCCGTCGACGACCTGATCAAGACGGCCCGCGACATCATGGAAAACGCCGCCGAACCGGTCGTCAAGCTGTCGGTCCCCCTGACGGTGGAAGCCGGTCAGGGCATGAACTGGGCCGACGCGCACTGAACGGCCACATATCTCCTTTGTGCAAATACCCATGAAGGGCGGGGTCTTGCCCGCCCTTCACTTTCGGCGCGCCGGCTGATAACCCGCACGCACCCGGTCGCAGCCTACCCGGGTCACAAAAACAAGGGTTACAGATATGAAGACTGCTCTCGTCTGCTCCGGCGGACTCGATTCCGTTTCGCTGGCGCACAGCCTTGCCGGGCAGGGGCACCTGTCGCGCATCGTCAGTTTCGATTACGGCCAGCGCCACCGCAAGGAACTGGACTTTGCCGCCGCCTGCGCCCGGCGCCTTGGCATGCCCTTCCACCTGGTCGATCTGTCGGGCCTGGGTGCCGCGCTGTCGGGATCGGCCCTGACCGATGACATCGACGTCCCCGACGGCCATTACGCCGAGGAGACGATGCGCATCACCGTCGTCCCGAACCGCAACTCGATCATGCTGACCATCGCCTTCGGCATCGCGGCAGCCAATGGCGACGATGCGGTCGCGGCGGCGGTGCATGGCGGCGATCACTTCATCTATCCCGACTGCCGCCCGGCCTTCACCGATGCCTTCGGCGCGATGCAGAAGGCGGCGCTGGACGGCTATGCCGATATCGGCCTGCATGTGCCCTTCGTTCATGCGACCAAGGCCGATATCGTGGCCGAAGGCGCGCGCCATGCCACGCCCTTCGCGGAAACCTGGTCCTGCTACAAGGGCGGCGATCGGCATTGCGGGCGCTGCGGCACCTGCGTCGAACGGCGCGAGGCCTTCCATCTGGCGGGCGTCGCAGACCCCACGGATTACGCCGATCCCGACTATTGGCAGGCAGCCATCGCCGCGCATGAGGGGGCGTGATGTACAGGATCAGCAAGGAATTCCACTTCAGCGCCTCGCATCAGCTGGCGCATCTGCCGGGTGACCATCAATGCGCCCGCCTGCACGGGCATAATTACATCGTCGTGGTCGAACTGGCATCCGCCGATCTGAACGCGGACGGTTTCGTGCGCGATTACCACGAATTGAAACCGCTGAAGGATTATATCGACGGGACCTTCGATCACCGCCACCTGAACGACGTGCTGGACGGTCCCTCGACGGCCGAGAACATGGCGCGACATTTCTTCGACTGGTGCAAGGCCCGCTGGCCGGAAACCACCGCCGTCAGGATCAGCGAGACGCCCAAGACCTGGGCCGAGTACCGCCCATGACCCGCCTGCGCATCGCCGAGATCTTTGGCCCCACCATCCAGGGCGAGGGCGCGCTGATCGGCGAACCCACCGTCTTCATCCGCGCCGGCGGCTGCGATTACCGCTGCAGCTGGTGCGATTCGATGCATGCCGTGGACAGCGCCTTTCGCGACACATGGGCCCCGATGGAGCCCGCGCAGGTCTGGCAACAGGTGCGCGATCTGTCGGGGGGCGTGCCGCTGACGGTGTCGATTTCGGGGGGCAACCCCGCCATCCAGGATTTCGCCCCGGTGATCGCGATGGGCAAGGCCGAAGGATACCGCTTTGCCTGCGAGACCCAAGGTTCGGTCGCGCGGCCTTGGTTTGCGGATCTGGACATGCTGGTGCTGAGCCCCAAGCCGCCCTCCAGCGATCAGGTGGTGGATTGGGATGCCTTCGACGCTTGCGTCCAGGCGGGCCGGGGGGCGGGACAGACGGTGATCAAGATCGTAATCTTTGACGACCGCGACTATCTGTGGGCGCAGGATGCCGCCGCCCGCCATCCCGACCTGCCGCTTTACCTGCAGCCCGGCAACCCCGAGGTCGACCCCGATGTGCCGGTCGCGGCGCAGGATGTGGCGGACCGGTTGCTGTGGCTGGTGGACAAGGTGACGGCGGATCGCTGGTTCCGGCCGCGCGTCCTGCCGCAATTGCACGTGATGCTGTGGGGAAACCTGCGCGGGGTGTGATTGCGTCCCGCGACGCCGGGGGGCCTGCTGCCCCCCGGACCCCCCGCTGCCACCGCCTTAGCCGACCAGTTCGCCGCGCAGCGAATTCGTGGCGCTTTCGATGATGCGCACCTGCACCAGGTCGCCGATCTGGCCCTGCGGCGCGTCGACGAAGACCGAATGCAGGTAGTCGGATTTGCCGATCATCTGGCCCGCCTCGCGGCCCTGTTTTTCAAAGAGGACGCCAAGGGTGCGACCCACCATTTCCGCTTGGACGGCGCGTTGTTGGCGCGTCAGCAGGGCCTGCAATTCCTGCAGGCGGGCATCGGCCACGGCGGCCTCGACCTCGGGGCGGTCATAGGCGGGTGTGCCGGGGCGGGGCGAATACTTGAAGCTGAAGGCCGTGCCGAAGCCCACCTGTTCGACCAGGCGCAGCGTGTCGGCATGATCCTGGTCGGTTTCACCCGGGAAGCCGACGATGAAATCGCTGGTCAGCAGGATGTCGGGGCGGGCGGCACGGATGCGGTCGATCAGCCGCAGATAATGGTCCGCCGTATGCTTGCGGTTCATCGCCTTCAGGATGCGGTCGCTGCCCGACTGGACCGGCAGATGCAGATAGGGCATCAGCTGCGGCACGTCGCCATGGGCGGCGATCAGGTCGTCGGCCATGTCGTTGGGATGGCTGGTGGTATAGCGGATGCGGTCCAGGCCCTCGATCTCGGCGATGGCGCGGATCAGGCGGCCAAAGCCCCATTCGCGGCCATCGGGCCCCACCCCGTGCCAGCCATTCACGTTCTGGCCCAGCAGCGTCAGTTCGCGCACGCCGCGGGCGACCAAGCTCCGCGCCTCGGACAGGATGCGGTCGACGGGACGGCTGACCTCGGCCCCGCGGGTATAGGGCACCACGCAGAAGGCGCAGAACTTGTCGCAGCCCTCTTGCACGGTCAGGAAGGCCGCGGGGGCGCGGCGGGTGGCCATGCGTTCGGGCAGGTGGTCGAACTTGTCCTCGGCCGGGAAATCCGTGTCGATGTTCGGACCCTCGCCCCGCGTCATGGCGGGCAGGCGGTGATAGGATTGCGGGCCCACGACCAGATCGACCAGCGGCATGCGGCGGGTGATCTCGGCACCCTCGGCCTGGGCCACGCAGCCTGCGACGCCGATCTTCAGATCGGGTTTCGCGGCCTTCAGCGGCTTCAGCCGGCCCAGATCCGAATACAGCTTTTCCGCCGCCTTTTCGCGGATATGGCAGGTGTTCAGCAGGACCATGTCCGCATCGGCCTGGTCCTCGGTCAGGACATAGCCTTCCGCGCCCATGGCCTCGGCCATGCGCTGGCTGTCATAGACGTTCATCTGGCAGCCATAGGTCTTGATGAAGAGTTTCTTGGCCGCCGGGGCGGTCCTGGCTTGATCGGTCATGCCACGCTGTCCTTGGGGTTCGCGCGCTGATACAGGAAAGCGGGACGATTGGGAAGACGGGCATGGACAGCGATCTGGTCACGATCAGGAATATCGGTCCGGCGACGGCGGCATCGCTGATCGCCGCGGGCATCCCGGACGCCGCGACATTGCGGGCGATGGGGGCGGACGCGGCCTATCGCGCCATGCTGGGGATGGGCGAGCGTCCGCATTTCATCGGTTACTATGTGCTGCACATGGCCCTGCAGGGGCGACCGTGGAACGATTGCAAGGGCGACGAAAAGACCGCCCTGCGCGCGCGTTTCGATGCGCTGGTGGCCGATGTCGGGGGCGGCAGGCTGTCCGGCATCGAGGCCGAGCTGGATGCCATCGGCCTGCGCCGCCCCCGGACCGGTCATTCGTCCTTCTGAAGGGTCTCGAAGCGCAGGCCCTTGGCGCTGCGGTCGGGGAAGCCCGCCCAATAGCTGTGATCGGCGGTCGGCTGGCCGGCATCATCCAGCGCCGTGACCCCGTCGTCCGAGGCGGGCGTCAGGTCCAGGAAGCGCGCCTTGTCCTCCTCACCCTTCAGGTGCAGGTCGAAATAGGCGGTCGCGAAATGCTGCAGGATGTTGTTCATCCGCACCGTGTCCCAGACCGCATCGGCGTAATGGTCGAAGGGCGCACGGCCCAGGCTGTCGGAATGCTGCCACGCTTCGACCGGCGCGGGCATGGCGGCGGCGGCATTGTGGTTGGCGTCATCGAAGGTCAGCAGGTGGCGCGTGGTGGCGGTGGTCTGGTCGAAGATCTGGCGGATCGCGTCATATTGCGACACGTCGTCGGCGCCGCCCGCGACCAGCATCAGCGGCTTTTGGAAACCTGCCAGCCCCTCGGCATCCCAGAATTCGTACTGGCGGCCCCAGGGGGCGATGGCGATGACGGCCTTGACGCGCGGATCGACCAGTTCGGCATGGTCGTCGCTGCCCGATTGCAGGCGGGCCAGCAGGGTCTGCGGCGGCACGAAGCGTTCGGGCTGGTCGCGCGTGACGGCGGTTTCGGAAAGCCCCGCGCCCCCAAAGATCATCGCGCCATAGCCCCCCATGGAATAGCCGACGACACCGGTCTTCTCGGCATCCGTGATGGCGCCCAGGTCGTCCTCCAGCGCCGCCATGCTGTCCAGCAGAAAGCGCTGGTCCACCGCACGGTTCACCAAGGTCGACGTGAAGGGCCCCATGTCGTCATAGGTGCTTTCGGGATGGTCGGCGGCCACCACGACATAGCCCTTGGATGCCATGTTCTCGGCCAGGTGGCTCAGCAGATAGCGGTTGCCGGGAAAGCCGTGGGACACGATCAGCAGGGGGAAGGTCCCGTCCGCAGGCGTCGCGTCGCGGCTGGCGCGGCCATGCAGCTGGATCTGCGTTTCGCCGTCGCGCAGCATGGTGTCGTAGGCGACGCCCGGCGCGGTCCCCTGGGCGGCGGGATACCAGATCTCGGCCTGCAGGCTGCGCGGTCCCCGGGGGGGCGTGTCCGTCGCGGTGGCGGCCTTGACGTCGATGCGGTCGGGGTCGGTGAATTCCGCCGCCCGCACGCCGACGGGGAAGGGGCCATAGGGGGCCAGTTCCGGGGCGTCGGGGCGGATCATGTCGATGCGGTTCACCTGTGCCTCCTGCTGGGCATCCTGGGCTGCCTCTTGTGCGGCAAGCGGCGCGGCGCAGGCCAGCGCGGCGGCGGCGGCCATCATAAGCTGTCTCATGCGGGGTCCTCCTCGGGGTTCGTGCAGACTGTGCATGGGGTTCGCGCAGCTGACAAGCGTGACGGGCGGTCATCGGGGCGATGCCGAAAGGCCCCATTGAACGCGCGCTGCGGCGCGGATAGCCTGCCCTCAAGATCCGGTTGAGGAGCATCACCATGACGACACCGCAAAGCTGGGAAGCACGCGCCGACGAATATTCCCTTTACGGGTTCACCGACCTGCCAAGCGTGCACAAGCGCGGCGCGGTCGTGCTGACCCATGGCGAAGGCCCCTATGTGGTCGACGTGAACGGCAACCGTTACCTGGATGCCAATTCGGGCCTGTGGAACATGGTCGCGGGCTTTGACCACAAGGGTCTGGCCCAGGCCGCCAAGGACCAGTACGACCGCTTTCCGGGCTATCACGCGTTTTTCGGGCGGATGTCCGACCAGACGGTGATGCTGTCGGAAAAGCTGGTCGAGGTGTCGCCGTTTTCGCGCGGCAAGGTCTTCTATACCAATTCGGGTTCGGAAGCGAACGACACCATGGTCAAGATGCTGTGGTTCATGCACGCCTCGGAAGGCAATCCGCAAAAGCGCAAGATCATCACCCGCTGGAACGCCTATCACGGCGTGACGGCGGTGTCGGCCAGCATGACCGGCAAGCCCTATAACGAGGTGTTCGGCCTGCCGTTGCCGGGCTTCATCCATGTCGGCTGCCCGCATTTCTGGCGCTATGGTGCCGAGGGCGAGACCGAGGATCAGTTCACCGCCCGCCTGGCGCGCGAGCTGGAGGAAACGATCCAGAAGGAAGGCGCCGACACCATCGCGGGCTTCTTTGCCGAACCGGTGCAGGGCGCGGGCGGCGTCATCCCGCCCTCCAAGGGGTATTTCCAGGCGGTCATGCCGATCCTGAAGAAATACGGCATCCCGATGATCTCGGACGAGGTGATCACCGGCTTTGGGCGCACGGGCAACACCTGGGGCGCGCAGACCTATGATTTCATGCCCGACGCGATCATCAGCTCCAAGAACCTGACGGCGGGGCTGTTCCCGATGGGGGCGGTGATCCTGGGGCCGGAACTGGCCGACCGCCTGCAGGCCGCGATCGAGAAGATCGAGGAATTCCCGCATGGCTTCACCGCCTCGGGGCATCCGGTGGGCTGCGCGGTGGCGCTGAAGGCCATCGACGTGGTGATGAACGAGGGTCTGGCCGAGAACGTCCGCAACCTGGCGCCGCGCTTCGAGAACAATCTGCGCCAGCTGGCGACCAATCCCAACATCGGCGAATATCGCGGCGTCGGCTTCATGTGGGCGTTGGAGGCGGTCAAGGACAAGGCGACCAAGACCCCCTTCGACGGGTCGCTTTCGGTCAGCGAGCGCATCGCCAACACCTGCACCGACATGGGCCTGATCTGCCGTCCCCTGGGCCAGTCCATCGTCCTCTGCCCGCCCTTCATCATGACCGAGGCGCAGATGGACGAGATGTTCGAAAAGCTGGACAAGGCCTTGGGCAAGGTCTTCGCCGAAGTCGCCTGACGCCTCCCTTGACGGGCCTGACATTGCGACGCCCGGCCCGTCAAAGGGCCGGGCGTTCGTCCATGGGGGCGGGTTTCATGGGATCCGCAGGGGCGCCATGTCGCCCTGATGCCAGACCGGCCCGTCCTTGCCGAAATCGACCGCCACGGCGCCCGTGCGGCGCAGGCTGGCCGGATCGAACAGCAGGCAGTCGGGCGTCTTCAGCCCCGTCTTTTCCGCCGCCACGACGATGCGTTTCGCCCGGCACGCTTTGGCCGCGCGTTCGCCCGACCCCTTGCCGGTCAGGTGCCACAGCTGCCAGCCGTCCGGCAGATCCGCCCACCGGTCGCGGGTGTCCCCCTGCCAGGCGGGGCGGGCGGCCGAGATGTCCTGCGCGGCCATGTCGCCATCTTCCTGCAGCCAGGACGAGGTGACGAAGGACCCGCCCTTGGGTTTGGACATCGCGCGGCCCTGATCGGTCATCAGGCCCACGGCCTTGCCCTCGGGGGCGATCAGGATCAGGGGGCGATGGGCGGTCGCCCAGATGGCCGCGGCCGCCACCATCATGGCAAGCCCGCTGGCCAGCCCGCAGGTCTGCGCCATGCTGCGTTGCGCCTTGGCACGCCAGCACAGGATGGCCAGCACGGCGCCGAATTCCATCATCGGGATGACGGCGGCAGGGGGTTTGGACACCGCCATGACCGCGCCGCCCAGACCCGCCACGTATTCCGCCACCAGCAGCATCCATTGCGTGCCGATCCCCATGACCCACAGCGCCGGCGCCTCGGCCCCGACCAGCGCCAGAATCGCGCCGATGACGCCTGCGGGCATGACCAACGTGCCCATGACCGGCACGGCCAACAGATTGGCCAACAGCCCGTATTGCGCCATCCGGTTGAAATGCGCCGCAGCGATCGGCGAGGTGGCCATCGCCGCCACCAGCGACGACACGATCAGCATCGCCAAGGGCCGGATCCACCAGGGGACATTCGGTGCGATCCGCGACCAGGGGCCATAGCTGATGATCAGCGCGATGGTGGCCGCGAAGCTCATCTGGAAACCCGCGCCGGTGACGGCTTCGGGGGTGAGGATCAGGATGACGGTGCCCGCCAGCGCCACCGAACGGAAGGATATCGCCCGTCGGTCGGCCAGGATCGCGCCCAGCATGACGGCGACCATGACGAAGGCGCGTTCGGTCGCCACGCCCCCGCCCGACAGCCACAGATAGGCCGCCGCCGCCGCCAGCGCACCGCCCGCCGCCCATTTGTGCAAAGGCCGGCCCAGCCCGATCCCCGCACCCTGCACCGCCACGGTCAGCAACCGCAGACCCGAATAGACGAAGCCCGCCAGCATCCCCATGTGCAGCCCCGAGATCGAGATGATGTGGTAGAGGTTCGAGGCCCGCATCACCTCGTTCGTGTCCTCGGAAATGCCCGACCGGTCCCCGGTCATCAGCGCCGACGCCACCGCGCCCGCCTGTCCGCCGATCCGGTCGCGGATGGCGGCGCTGACCTTCAGCCGTGCGCGATGCAGCCACCAGAGGCCGCCCTGGGGCAGGGCCACCGACATGATGGGCGTGCGCGCATAACCCACCGCGCCCAGTTCCTGAAACCAGGCATAGGTGCGGAAATCGAAGCTGCCGGGGGACGCGGGCGGTGACGGTGGACCCAAATGCCCGGTCAGCATGACCCGCTGGCCCAGGGGGGGCAGGTCGGCATCGGGGTCCATCAGCGACAGGCGCACCTTGGCGGGCGTGCGGTCGGGCGCCAGATCGCGCAGCAGCACCTGATCCAGCGTGACCCGCATCCGATCGCGCGAGGATCGGTCGATCTCGGTCACGCGCCCTTCGATCGGGCCGTAATAGCGCCATTCCAGCACGGGGGCGGCCACCTGGGCGGCGCGGAATGCCGCCAGCCCCGTCCCCAGGCCCACCAGCATCACCGCCAATGCCGCCAGATGCAGGGCATCGGCGGCCTGCCAGCCGATCAGTCCCCGGCCGGCGCTCCGATGCACCCGCAATGCGACCGCCAGTGCCACCGCCACCAGCATGGCCAGTGCGGACCATTGCCACGCGACCAGCAGCGCAGGCCGCCAGAACCATAGCGCGATCCCCATCGACAGTAGGACAGGCACCCAGGGGAACAGACCCGCGCGCGCGGCGGCGGCAGGGCGGGGACGAATGGCGGCTGCCGGGCGCATCGCCGGGGCCGCGCCCGTTTGGGGCAACATCCTTGTCCTTTCGCGGCCTGTTGATTATCAATTGCGCGCAAGGATGGCATGGCGACCGTTACCAAAGCGTTAACGCCCGATCGCCCGTGTCGCATCACGATATTTTCCGAAGGCTCACATGTCCGAAACCCCCTCTGTCGTCACCCGTTTCGCCCCTTCGCCCACCGGGTACCTGCATGTCGGGGGCGCGCGCACGGCCCTGTTCAACTGGCTTTACGCCCGTGGCCGGGGCGGCAAGTTCCTGCTGCGGATCGAGGATACCGACCGCGTCCGGTCGACCCCCGAAGCCACCGCCGCGATCCTGAAGGGTCTGGAATGGCTGGGCCTTGACTGGGACGGCGAACCCGTCAGCCAGTTCGAACGCAAGGACCGCCATGCCGAGGTCGCCAACCAGATGCTGGCGGCGGGCACGGCCTACAAATGTTTCTCGACCACCGAGGAAATCGCCGCCTGGCGCGAGGAAAACCCCCGTCAGCCTTTCATCAGCCCCTGGCGTGACGCGACGGAACTGCCCGATGCGCCCTATGCGATCCGCCTGAAGGCCCCGCGCGACGGCGAGACCGTCATCGCGGACCAGGTTCAGGGCGATGTGCGCGTGGCCAACGACCAGCTGGACGACATGGTGCTGCTGCGCAGCGACGGCACGCCCACCTATATGCTGGCCGTGGTGGTGGATGACCACGACATGGGCGTGACCCATGTGGTGCGGGGCGACGATCACCTGACCAACACCGCGCGCCAGATCCAGATCTATGACGCGATGGGCTGGGACCGCCCTGTCTTTGCCCATATCCCGCTGATCCACGGCGAAGACGGCAAGAAGCTGTCCAAGCGTCACGGCGCGGTTGGCCTGCATGAGTTCGCGGCCCTTGGCTATCCGCCGGCGGCGATGCGCAACTATCTGGCGCGCCTTGGCTGGAGCCATGGCGACGACGAGCTGTTCGACGATGCGCAGGCCCGCGAATGGTTCGACCTGACGGGCATCGGCCGTGCGCCCGCGCGGTTGGATTTCAAGAAGCTGGAGCATGTCAGCGGCCATCACATCGGCCAGATGGCCGATGCCGATGTCATGAAGGCGTTGCAGGATTACGTTAGGGAATCGGACAACGAGTCCCTGACGCAGGTGCAGCATCAGCGCATCGAGGCCGCCATGCCCGCCCTGAAGGAAAAGGCGAAAACGCTGCCTGCATTGCTGAGCCAGGCCCGTTTCGCGCTGGTCGAACGCCCCATTCAGGTGGACGATAAGGCGGCCAAGAACCTGGACTCGGTATCCCGTGGTATGCTGAAATCATTGACTGCCGCAGTGCAGAATGGTAGCTGGACCCGAGACGAGCTGGAGGAGGCCGCCAAGCAGGTCGCGGAACAACACGGCGTGGGCCTGGGCAAGATCGCCGGCCCCTTGCGGGCTGCCTTGGCAGGGACCAGCGCCACCCCCAGTGTGTTCGACATGATGACTGCGCTTGGTCGCGACGAAACGCTGGCCCGGCTTCAGGACCAGACCGATTTGGCAGGCTGAAGCCTGCTTTCACTTGTCCGCATGGCCTGTCCGTTTTGATGACGCGCCATGCGGCTTAGCCGGAAAGGACGTACAGGATGGCAGACAAGAGCGCCACACTGCGAATCAACGACAAGGATTACGAACTTCCGATCCTCAGCCCGACGCAGGGGCCGGATGTCCTGGACATCCGCAAGCTGTACGGCCAGGCCGACGTCTTTACCTATGACCCCGGCTTCACCTCGACCGCCAGCTGCGATTCGACCATCACCTTCATCGATGGCGACAAGGGAGAGCTGTGGTATCGCGGCTATCCCATCGAACAGCTGGCCGGCCAGTCGAACTATCTGGAAGTGTGCTATCTGCTGCTCTATGGCGAACTGCCCACGACCGAGCAGATGGAAGATTTCCGCACCCGCGTGACGCGTCACACGATGGTGCATGAACAGATGCACAACTTCTTCCGCGGGTTCCGCCGCGATGCGCATCCGATGGCCACGATGGTCGGCGTCGTCGGGGCCATGTCGGCCTTTTACCACGACAGCACCGATATCGGCGATCCCTGGCAGCGCGAGGTCGCCTCGATCCGCCTGATCGCCAAGCTGCCGACGATTGCCGCGATGGCCTATAAATACTCGATCGGTCAGCCCTTCGTGTATCCCAACAACGAATTGGATTACGCGTCCAACTTCCTCAACATGTGCTTCTCGGTCCCGGCCGAGAAATACAATGTCGATCCCGCCCTGGCACGCGCGATGGACCGCATCTTCACGCTGCATGCCGATCACGAACAGAACGCCTCGACCTCGACGGTGCGTCTGGCCGGGTCGTCGGGCGCGAACCCGTTTGCCTGCATCGCGGCGGGCATCGCCTGCCTGTGGGGTCCGGCCCATGGCGGCGCCAACCAGGCCTGCCTGGAAATGCTGCGCGAGATCGGCACCGTCGACCGCATCCCCGAATTCATCGCCCGCGCCAAGGACAAGGACGACCCGTTCCGCCTGATGGGCTTTGGTCACCGCGTCTACAAGAACTTCGACCCGCGCGCGAAGGTCATGAAGGAATCGGCCGACGAGGTTCTGGATCTGCTGGGCGTGGGCAACAACCCCACCCTGCAGGTCGCCAAGGAGCTGGAGCGCATCGCGCTGGAGGACGAGTATTTCGTCTCGAAGAAGCTCTATCCCAACGTCGATTTCTATTCGGGCATCATCCTGGAGGCGATGGGCTTCCCCACGTCGATGTTCACGCCGATCTTCGCGCTGTCGCGCACGGTCGGCTGGATCGCCCAGTGGAAAGAGATGATCGGCGATCCGCAGAACAAGATCGGCCGCCCGCGCCAGCTGTATGTCGGTTCGGAAAAGCGCGATTACGTCGATTTCTCGAAGCGCTGAGATCGGTTGAATGCAGGAAGGGGCCCCGTTCGCGGGCCCCTTTTTCATGCGGCAACGAAGGGCTTGCGTGACGGGCGCGGCGATGGCAATGGATCGGGCATGAGTGAACATGATCAGGCGAAAGCGCCCAAGCTGGCGTTGGTGACGGGGGCCTCGCGGGGTCTGGGGGCGGCCTTGGCCGAGGAACTGGCGGCGCGAGGATACCACGTGCTGGCGGTGGCCCGGACGGTGGGCGGCCTGGAGGAACTGGACGACCGCGTCCGGTCGGCGGGCGGGCAGGCGACCCTGGCCCCGATGGATGTGGGCGAGGCCGCCGCGATGCAGCAGATGGCGCAGGCCATCGAAAGCCGTTGGGGCGGGCTGGACTTGTGGGCCCATTGCGCGGTCCATGCGGCGCCGATGTCGCCCGCCCCCCATATCGAGGGGCGCGACTGGTCGAAATCGATGCTGATCAATGTCGAGGTGACGCGCGGGTTGATCGCCCTGTTGGAACCTCTGCTGCGTCGCAACGGCGGCACGTCGCTGTTCTTCGACGATCCGCGCGGCGGGCAGAAATTCTTTGGCGCCTATGGGGCCACCAAGGCGGCGCAGATCGCGCTGGCGCGGACTTGGCAGGCCGAAACCGCCCGCATGGGCCCGCGCGTGGTCATCGACAGCCCCGCGCCCATGCCGACCGCCGTCCGCGCCCGCTTTTTCCCGGGTGAGGAGCGCGACAAGCTGGCTTCCTGCAAATCCGAGGCCCTGCGCATCCTGAACGCGCTGTAACCTTGCGTCCCGCGGCGAGGCGGGGGGCTGCCTGCCCCCGCACCCCCCGGGCGTCGCGCCCTTAGGTCAACGGGCGCGTCGCCTGTTCCAGCCAAGCCCGGTCGGTTTCGTCCAGCGCGTCGGACAGGGCGTCGCGGACCTGCGCGTGATAGCCGTCCAGCCAATCCCGTTCATCGCCCGACAGTGCCGCGACATCGATCAACCGCTGGTCGATGGGGCAGAGCGTCAGCGTGTCGAAGCCCAGCATCTGGCGTCCCGGCTCGGCCTCGACCGGTTGGATGGCGATCAGGTTTTCCAGGCGAATGCCGAAGGCTCCTTCGCGGTAATAGCCCGGTTCGTTCGACAGGATCATCCCCGCCTCTAGCGCGATGTCGCTGGCGCGGCTGACGCGGATCGGGCCTTCGTGGACGCAAAGCGCCGCGCCGACGCCGTGACCGGTGCCGTGATCGAAGTCCAGCCCCTGGGCCCACAGAAATTGTCGCGCCAGCGCATCCAGGTGACCCCCCGTGACGCCCTTGGGAAAGCGCGCGCGGCTGAGCGCGATCATCCCGCGCAGCACCGCCGTGAAGGGCGCGACGGCATCGCGGTCAATGGTGCCGATCGGCACCGTCCGCGTGATGTCGGTGGTGCCGCAGTCATATTGCCCGCCGCTGTCGATCAACAGCAGGTCGCCATCCGCGATGGGACGGTTGGATGCCTGTGATACGCGGTAATGGACGATGGCGCCGTTCGGGCCCGCGCCCATGATGGTGTCGAAGCTGATGTCGAGGATGCCCTGGTCGCGTCGGAACTGCTCCAGCTGGCGGACAACGTCGATTTCCGTCAGCGTGCCGGGGGCCTGGCGGTCCAGCCAGGACAGAAGGCGCACCATGGCGATGCCGTCCTGTTGGTGGGCCTTGCGCATGCCCAAAAGTTCCGCCGTGTTCTTGCGGGCCTTGGGCAGGATGGCTGGGTCCGAACCGCGCGCGATATCCGTGCCCGCGGCTTCCAGGATGCGGAAGGCGGCCTCGGGGGCGGTGACGGGATCAAGGCGGACGGGGCCTTCCAGGTCGGTCAGCGCCGCCGACAGGGCGTCGGGCGGCAGGATGGTGACCTGGTTGCCCAGATGGGCGCGCATGTCGTCGTCGAACTTGGCAGGGTCGGCAAAGAGCGCCATCGCGCCGCTGTCCGACAGCACCGCAAAGGACTGCACGATGGGGTTCTTGGGGACATCGCTGCCGCGGATGTTCAGCAGCCAGGAAATCGAATCCGGCAGCGACAGCAGGGCGGCGGCCTGACCTTCGGCCTTGAGTTCGGCGGCAAGGCGGGCACGCTTGTCCTGCGCCGTTTCGCCGGCCCATTCGGCGGGGTGGGCACGGGTCCGGCCCACGGGGGCATCGGGGCGGTCGGGCCAGATGGCGTCGACCGGATTGGCGTCGACGGCGATCAGGCCGATATTGCTGCCCTCCAGCGCGCGCTCCATCCCCTCGATTTCCTTGCGGGTATGCAGCCAGGGGTCGAAGCCCACGCGCCCACCCTTGGGCAGCGCCTCTCGCAGCCAGTCGGAGGGGCGGGTTTCGGGCCAGGGAACCGGGGTGAAATGGGCCGCGTCGATCTGGCTGCGCACCTGCACGCGATAGCGGCCGTCGATGAAGACGCCTGCCTGATCCGTGGTGACGATCGCAAATCCCGCGCTGCCGGTGAAGCCTGTCAGCCAGGCCAGGCGCGCATCGGCATCGGCGACATATTCGCCCTGATGGGCATCGGCACGCGGCACGATGAACCCCGCCAGGTCGTGGTCGCGCAGGGTCGCGCGCAGGTCCGACAGGCGCTGCGGGTGGTCATTGCCGCCGGCCGGGTCGTCGAAGGTCTGGAAGGGGGTCATAGGTCGATGGCCTTCATGATCTGCGGTTCGATCACCTGCACGCCGGGCAGGGCCTGCACCATCACCGACGCATCCTGTTCCAGCGCATCGAAGGTCTTGTAATGGCAGGGGATCACCGTCTTGAAGTTGAAATAGCGCTTGGCGGCATAGCTGGCGCGGCTCATGTCCATGGTGAAATGGCCGCCCGCGCAAAGGATGCCGATATCGGGTTTGTGCAGGTCGCCCATCCAGTCCATGTCGGCCATGATGTCGGTATCGCCCGACAGATAGATGACATGGCCTTCCGCGGCGATCATGTAACCGGCCTCGGCGCCGGCATAGATCGGGCCGTCGGGACCGCTGAGCGAGCTGGAGTGGCAGGCATTGACCATCGTCACCTGCACGCCCGCCAGATCGACGGTGCCGCCCTTGTTGAAGCCGATGCCTGCGATCTTGTGATCCGATTCCCAAAAGCTGATCAGGTCGAAGATGCCCACGACGGGGATCTGCAATTCGCGGGCCAGGGACAGGGCGTCGCCGCTGTGATCGCCATGGCCGTGGGTCAGCAGGATATGGGTCGCGCCTTGGATGGCCTGATCGCGCTGGTCCTGTGGAAAGGCGGGGTTTCCGGTCATCCAGGGGTCGATCAGGATCACGGCATCCCCGGTTTCCAGTCGAAAGCCGGAATGTCCAAGCCAGGTCAGTTTCATCATGGGCTCCTTGATGGCAATGTCGCGCAAAGCTTAGCGGCGCGAGGGCGCAGTGACCACAACATCCGCCGTGGCCTGCCGGTTGCTTCAGGTGACGGCGGCGGCATCGTCCAGACGCAGGCGCAGGCGTTCGCGCCCGCCCCATGTGGACAGTTCCAGCTTGCCCGCCAGGTGAAAGCGACGGCCCTTGGCGCCGATCAGCGCGGGTCCCAGGGGGCCGTCCATGGCGCCCCAGGCGACGGCCTCCATCGCGGGGGCGCTGGGGGTGCGGAAGGACAGCCGCAGATGCCGGTCCCCCATGGTCGAGGCGCTGTCGATCAGCTGGTCGGCAAAGGCAAAGCGCGGCGCGGGGGCGGCCTGGCCATAGGGGCCCGCATCCTCCAGCATCCTGAACATGTCGGGCGTGGCCCCCGCCGTTTCCAGCAGCCCCGAGATGCGCAGATCGCCGCCGCCGGTGCGGCCCGCCAGATCGCGCTCCAGCAGGTCCGACAGCCGCGCCATGGCGGCGGGGATCTGGTCCTCGGCCACGGTCAGGCCGGCGGCCATTTCATGCCCGCCCCCCTTGATCAGCAACCCTTCGCGGGCCAGCCGCTGGATGGCGCGGCCCAGATCGACGCCCGGAACCGACCGGGCCGACCCCTTGCCGATGCCGCTGTCCACGCCGATCACCACGGATGGCAGGTCGGTGGCCTCTTTCACGCGGGCGGCGACGATGCCGACCACGCCCGGATGCCAGCCCTGACCGGCGGCCCAGGACAGGCGGGTTTCCATGCGGGCCTCGACCTGGGCCAGGGCCTCGGTGCGGACGGCGGCCTCGATGGCGCGGCGGTCGCGGTTCAGGTCGTCCAGCTGCTTGGCCAGCTGCGCCGCCTGCGCCGGGTCGCGCGACGCCAGGCATTGCGCGCCCAGATCGGCGCGGCCCACGCGGCCCCCGGCATTGATGCGCGGTCCCAGCAGGAACCCCAGGTGAAAGGCCGCGGGCGGGCCGTCCAGCCGGGCGATGTCCGACAGCGCCACCAGCCCCGGCCGCTGCCTGCGGGCCATGACCGCCAGACCGGACCGCACGAAGGCGCGGTTCACGCCCACCAGCGGCGCGACATCGGCGACGGTCGCCAGCGCCACCAGATCCAGCATCGCCATCAGGTCGGGCTGCGGCAGGCCCTTGTCGCGCAGCAGCCGCCCGCATTGCACCAGCGTCAGGAAAACGACGCCCGCCGCGCAGAGGTGGCCAAGGCTGCCGTCTTCGTCCACGCGGTTTGGGTTCACAACGGCAAGTGCCGGGGGAAGGGTCTCGCCGCCCAGATGGTGGTCCAGCACGATGACCTGCGCGCCCTTGGCCGCCGCCAGCGCGTCATGGCTGAGCGTGCCGCAATCGACGCAGATGATCAGGTCATGTTCCGCGGCCAGCGCCGCCATGGCGGGTTCGTTCGGGCCGTATCCTTCGTCGATGCGGTCGGGAATATAAAGCGTCGCCTTGCGCCCCTGCTGGTACAGCCAGTCGATCAGCAGCGCTGCCGAGGTGCCGCCATCGACGTCGTAATCGGCAAAGATGGCGATGCGTTCGCCGCCTGTGGCGGCCGCGACGATGCGGTCCGCGGCGGTCTGCATGTCGCGCAGGCTCAGCGGATCGGGCAGCAGGTCGCGCAGCTTGGGCGCCAGGAAGGCCTGCGCGTCCATCGGTTCGACCGCGCGTTCGGCCAGCACGCGGGCAACGGGCAGGGGCAGCGACGCCTGCTGCGCCAGGCCTTCGGCGCGGCGTTCCAGATCGGCGGCGGGGCCGATCCAGCGCCGTCCGGAAACCGATGTATCGATGCCCAGGAATGCCACGTCGCGCCCACCTTTGTCTTGAAACGAATGTCGTGGCGCTTCATTAGCCTAGTTGACCGGGTTGCGGTAGGTCATGCGCCGGACCGATCCGGTGGCCGAACGCATCAGGACCGTCTCGGTTGTCAGGAAGCCGGGTTCGCGCTGGACGCCCGCCACGACCAGCCCATCCGTCACGCCCGTCGCGGCAAAGACGACATCGGCGCGCACCATGTCCTGCAGGGCATAGATCCGGTCGGGTTCGGTCAGCCCCGCATCGCGGGTCCGCGCGCGATCCTCGTCATTGCGCAGGACCAGACGCCCCCAGATCTGCCCGCCCATGCATTTCAGCGCGCAGGCCGCCAGCACGCCCTCGGGGGCGCCGCCGATGCCCATGTAGATGTCGACCCCGGTCAGCTCGGGTTCGGCCACGTGGATGACGCCCGGAATATCCCCGTCCGAGATCAGCCTGATCGCCGCGCCCGTCTGGCGCAGTTCGGCGATCATGTCCTCGTGCCGCGGGCGTTCCAGGATGCAGACGGTGATGTCGCGCATGTCGCAGCCGCGAAACTGGGCCAGCGCGTGCACCCGTTCGGCGGGGGGCATGTCCAGATGCACCAGGTCGGCCGGATAGCCCGGCCCGATGGCCAGCTTGTCCATATAGACCTGGGGCGCGGCCAGCAGGCTGTCGCGGGGCGCCATGGCGACGACGGTCATGGCATTGGCCTTGCCCTTGGCGGTCAGGGTGCTGCCCTCCAGCGGGTCCAGCGCGATGTCGACGTCGGGGCCCTTGCCGGTCCCGATGGATTGGCCGGTATAGAGCAGCGGGGCCTGGCCCGGCGCGCCCTCGCCGATGACGATCCGACCGGTCATGGCCATTTGTGCCAGCTGGTCCTGCATGGCGGTGGCGGCCGCGTGATGGGCGGCGCGTTCGTCACCCCGTCCGATGAACGGGGCCGAAGCCTGGGCCGCAGCCTCGCTTGCGCGGCTCAGTCCCAGTGACATCAGGCGGTCGTTGAAATCCCCTGGCGCGGTCATGTCGGTGGTGTCCTTGTCCTCATCCCCCGACCGCTTCTAGGGGGGCGGACCGGGGCGGACAAGACCGGGCGCGGGGCGCGCGTCAGCTTTCGCTGAGTTCCAGCGCCAGCGCATGGATGCGCGGCACGATGTCGCCAAGCCGGTCATGGACCAGGCGGTGGCGCTGCAGCCGCGTCAGGCCGGCGAAGGCGGGGCTGGCCAGGCGGATGCGGAAATGGCTTTCGCCACCCTCGCGGAATCCTGAATGGCCCCGGTGGCTTTCGCTTTCGTCCAGGATTTCCAGCTGCGTGGGGGTCAGGCCCTGCAGCCGCTCGGTCATCTCATCCGCAATCATCCGCATAACTTTTCGTCAAGCCCTTTCATGTGCCGCCAGATAGCATAGACTGCCGCCTCCGAGTCGCAAAGGTGCCCCAACCATGAGCAAGAACGACCCGTTTGGTTTCGACATTTCGGCTGCCAAGGACAAGAAACGCAAGTCCAAAGGCCGTCGAGGGATGTCGGGTGCCTTCGAAACGTCGACCCGCGTGTGCGAACGCGAGGGTTGTGACGAACCCGGTCAGTATCGCGCCCCCAAGAATCCGCGAAACCTGGATGACTATTTCTGGTTCTGCAAGGATCATGTCCGCGAATACAATGCCAACTGGAATTATTTCCAGGGCCAGTCCGAGGAGGAATTCCAGCAGTTCATCGACAATGCCACGGTGTGGGAACGGCCGACCAAGCCCTTCCGCAAGAGCGTCGAGGAACAGAAATGGGCCCGCCACGGCGTCAGCGATCCGCACGAGATCCTGGGCGCGAACGGCACCGCCCCCGAAGCGCGCGCGCAGGTCAGCACGCGAAAGCTGCCGCCGACCGAGCGGCGTGCGTTGGACATCCTGGAAGCCAAGGACAGCTGGACCCGCCCCGAGATCCGCAAGAAATACAAATCGCTGGTCAAGGATCTGCATCCAGACATGAACGGCGGCGACCGTTCCGACGAGGATCGCCTGTCCGAAGTGGTCTGGGCCTGGGATCAGATCAAGGACAGCCGCTTTATCCGCGACTGATCACGGCAAAAGGGGGCGATCGGCCCCCCTTACTGCCGATTTCGGCGCGGACGCAGCGTCGCCAGCATCAGCAGCCCCAGCAGAACCAGAAGCGGCGCATCGCCGACCCTGATCCAGACCGTCGGGGGCAGGGCGCCGGGCAGCGGGGCGTCGATCTTTCCCATCTGACGCATGCCAAGCTGGTCGCGGATGCGGCCCTTGGCATCGATCATGGCGCTGACGCCCGTATTGGCCGCCCGCGCCACCGGCAACCCGCTTTCGATGGCCCGCAGCCGCGCCTGCGCCAGGTGCTGATATGGCCCCGAGATATTCCCGAACCACGCGTCATTCGTTGCCTGCAGAATCCATGCGGGCCGCGTGGCCAAGTTGCGCAGATGCTGGGGGAAGATCGCCTCGTAGCAGATCAGCGGCTGGAAGGGCGGCAGACCCGGTTCGTCGATGACCTGCGGCCCCGCCCCCGAGGAATAACCATTGCCCTGCTGGGCGGCAAAGGCGCCGACCCCGAACCGGGCCATCAGGTCGCCCCAGGGGATGTATTCGCCGAAAGGCACCAAGTGGAACTTGTCGTAGAGCTGCGTCACCTGTCCGCCCGGCTGGACCAGCGCCAAGCTGTTGAAATAGCGCGAATCCTCGCGGCGCTGGATGCCCATCACCAGGGGCGCGCCCGCCGCGTCGGACATGGCGGGCAGGATCGAGGCGGCGTCCTCCAGCAGGAAATTGACGGCGGTTTCGGGCCAGATGACCAGATCGCGCGGACCGGCTTCGTTCGACAGGGTCAGCAGCCGTTCAAAGAAGACCTGCGACCATTCGGGGTCCCATTTGAGGTGCTGCGTGGCATCGGGCTGGACGATGCGGACGGTCAGATCGGTGTCGGCGGGACCGGGACCCGCCAGCCGCGACAGGCCGAAGGCCCATGCCGCCCCGACCGACAGGATGACGGCCAGGGCGCCGGGCAGATGGGCGGCCGCCCGTGGCCAGTCGGGACGCCACAGCAATGTGGGCAGGGCCGCCAGCGCCAGCGTGAACGCGCCAAGGCCCAGGGCACCGCCCCATGCGGCCAACTGCGCCACCGGCGTGTCGATCCAGGCATGCCCGATCAGCGCCCAGGGAAAGCCGGTGAAGATCCACCCCCGCAGCCAATCCGACATCGCCAGTGCCGTGGCGATGCCGATCGCCTGCCAGCGCCAGTTCCGCGACCAGATCGCCGCCAGCCAGGCAGGCAGCGCCCAGAACAACGCGCCCCCCAATGCCATCAGCACCAGCGCGAAGGGGGCCATCCAGCCATAGATCTCGGGTTCGACCAGGAAGGGTTCGACGATCCAGAACAACGCCAGGGCGAACCAGCCGAAGCCCGCGACCAGCGCATGCCAGAAAACGGCGGCCGGGCGCTTTCGCGCCAGCCGCCAGATCAGGATTGAAAGAACGAAGGGGGGTGCGGCCCAGATGCCGAAGGGCGCAAGGCCCAGGGCACCGACTGCGCCCAGCAGCAGGTCCGGCCAAAGCTGTCGCAGGGGCGGTCGGCCCCTGCGATGCAGCCGTGGCGGAATCTGGCTGGACGCCGCCGAGGTCATCAGGCCTCGGAGGTCGTGTCCTTGGCGGGCGCCTCGGCTGCTGCCTCGGGGTCGGCCTTCTTGCGGCGGGTGCGCTTGGGCTTTTCGGCCGTCACGTCCTCGGGGGTGTCGTCGGTCTTCTTGCGACGGGTGCGCTTGGGCTTGGGGGCCTCTTCGGCGGCTGCGGGGGCGGTTTCGGTTTCACCGGCCTCCGCGGGTTTCGCGGCCGGCTTGCGGCTGCGCGTGCGCTTGGGCTTTTCGGCGGTCGCCTCCTCGGCCACAGCGGCGTCGGCCTCGGTCATCTCGGGCTTCTTGCGGCCGCGGGTGCGCTTGGGCTTGGCGGGGGCTTCGGGCTGTTCAGCAACCTGTCCGGTGGGCTGTGCATCCGATGCCGCATCGGTCGCCACGTCCCGAGCCGGAGCTTCAGCCGCGGTTTCGGCGGGCGTCGCGACCAAGGGAGCTTCCGCGACCGGCGCATCGACCGGCTTGTCGGCTGCCTTCTCGGCGGAGGATTTGCGACGGCTGCGGGTGCGCTTGGGCTTCTGCTCGGGCTGGGCGGCCTCGGGCTGTGCCTGGGGCGCCTCTTCGGGGCGTTCCTCGGGCATGGGCGAGATGCGCAGCTCGACCGTCATGAAGCGCGGGACATGATCGCCCATGCCGACGATCTGCTGACCGCGATTGCCGTCATTCCCGCCACGACGGCCATCACGCCGATTGTTGTCGCGGTTGCTGTCCCCACGGTTGCCATTGTCGCGGCGGTTCTCGTCGCGACGGCTGTCCTCGCGGCGGTTTTCATCACGGCGGGCAGGTTCGGCTGCGGCGGGACGGCTGTCCTGGCGCGGCTGGCTTTCCTTGCGGGGCTTATCGACGGCCTCGGGCATGGCAACCTCGGGTTTGACGGCTTCTGGCATGGGGGCGGCGGGCTGCGTTGCGGCCTCGGGCTGGTTCGGGGCGGGGCTGACAGCGGATTGCTGTTCCGAATCGTCGCGCTTGCCGCGGCGGCTGCGCTGACGGCTGGTGGGCTTGCGGTCCTCGGGACCGGCATCTTCGGGCTGCGGAGCCTGGGCAGGCTTTGCACCGGCGAAACCGGCGGGCAGATCGCTGCGGGGCAGGCTGTTCTTGACCAGCGCCTCGATGGCGGTCAGGTATTTCTCGTCCGAGGGGGTCGAGATGCTGATCGCGGTGCCAAGACGTCCCGCGCGACCGGTCCGGCCGATGCGGTGGACGTAATCCTCGGCATGGCTGGGCAGGTCATAGTTGAAGACATGGCTGACGGCGGGAATGTCCAGGCCGCGCGCGGCGACATCGGATGCCACCAGCAGGCGCAGCTTGCCGTCGCGGAAGGATTCCAGCGTGCGGGTGCGCTGGCTCTGTTCCAGATCGCCATGGATCGGCGCGGCGTCATAGCCGTATTTGCCAAGCGATTTCGCGACGATGTCCACATCCGTCTTGCGGTTGCAGAAGATGATCGCGTTCTTCAGCTTGTCACCCTCGGCCTCGATCAGGGCGCGCAGCAGGTCGCGCTTCTGCTTGGCGGCGGTGTCGCGGCGTGCGGGCGTCAGTTCGACCAGACGCTGCGTGATGGTTTCGCTGGTCGTCGCCTGGCGCGCGATCTCGATGCGCTCGGGGGCGTGCAGGAAGGTGTTGGTGATCCGCTCGATCTCGGGGGCCATGGTGGCGCTGAAGAACAGCGTCTGGCGCGTGAAGGGCGTCAGCTGGAAGATACGCTCGATGTCGGGGATGAAGCCCATGTCCAGCATGCGGTCGGCCTCGTCCACGACCATGATCTGCACGCCGGTCAGCAGCAGCTTGCCGCGTTCGAAATGGTCCAGCAGGCGGCCGGGGGTGGCGATCAGCACGTCCACGCCGCGGTCGATCAGCTTGTCCTGTTCGCCAAAGCTGACGCCGCCGATCAGCAGCGCCTTGGTCAGGCGGGTATGCTTGGCATAGGTGTCGAAGTTTTCGGCCACCTGGGCTGCCAGTTCGCGCGTCGGGCACAGCACCAGGCTGCGCGGCATGCGCGCACGCGCGCGACCCCGGCCCAGCATGGTGATCATCGGCAGTGTGAAGCTGGCGGTCTTGCCGGTCCCCGTCTGCGCGATCCCCAGCACGTCGCGGCCTTCCAGGGCGGGCGGAATCGCGCCCTGCTGGATGGGCGTCGGGCTTTCATAGCCGGCCTCGGTCACGGCCTTCAGCACTTTGGGATCAAGCTTCAGATCAGAGAATTTGGTCATAGGGGGCTTTCCATTAGCCACGCCATCCGTGGCGCGATGCGTTCCATGCCGCGCGCCGGTCTGGCGCAATCGCGGCAAAGTTGGGACGCAATTTCGGACGCCCCGCCTTCTTGCCTGCCGGATGCAGGCCAGCATCGCCTAGACCAAAGCGCCTGCCACGTCAATCTATCCCTATGATGGCAGACGACCGGAACCTGACCTGCTAGTTAGGGCTTTGGAACGAAACCGACGCGAAAGGGCGGCAATGGACAGTGAAGTGATGCAGGTGCTCAGCCCCGTGCAGGTGGTTGCGCTTGTGGGGGTTCTGGGCGTGGGTGCCCAATGGGTGGCGTGGCGTTTCCGCCTGCCGGCCATTGTCCTGATGCTGGGCATCGGCCTGCTGGTCGGGCCGGTCATGGGATTGTTCCTGCCCGATCGCGACCTTGGCCCCATCTACAAGCCCCTGATCAGCGTCGCTGTCGCCATCATCCTGTTCGAAGGCGGGCTGACGCTGGAATATCACCGCCTGCGCGATGCCAAGGGCCCGGTGCGGCGTCTTGTCTATCTGGGGGCGCCGCTTGGCTGGCTGTTCTCGACCTTGGTCCTGTGGCTTGCCGTCGGGCTGTCGTGGCAGGCGGCGGCGGTGTTCGGCGGCGTGATGGTCGTGACCGGCCCCACGGTGATCGCGCCGATGCTGCGCCAGGCGCGGTTGCGGGCGCGGCCTGCGCAGGTGCTGCAATGGGAAGCCATCGTCAACGACCCGGTGGGCGCGCTGATCGCCGTCCTGGTCCTCGAACTGGTCATGGTGCTGGAAACCGGCCTGTCGGCGGGCGAAGCCGTCTGGCTACTGGGATCGGGGATCGGTTTCGCCGTCCTGGCGGGCCTTGCCGCCGGCAAGGGAATGGAGATCGCCTTCCGCCGCGCCTGGATCCCGGAATACATGAAGGTTCCGGTCCTTTTCGTGACCGTCATCGCCATCTTTGCCGTCACCGACAGCATCCTGCATGAATCGGGCCTGCTGGCGGTGACCATCATGGGCATGTTCCTGGCCAACGCGAAGCTGTCTTCCTATACCGAACTGCACCGGTTCAAGGAACATGCGACGATCCTGCTGGTGTCGGGGGTCTTTGTTCTGATGGCGGCGTCGCTTGATTTCTCGACGCTGACGCAGCTGACCTGGCGCGCGGCGCTGTTCGTGATCCTGACGGTGGCGCTGGTGCGGCCGCTGCAGGTGATGTTGCCGCTGATCGGCAGCAACCTTCCCATGAACGAGCGCTGGCTGATCGCCCTGACCGGCCCGCGCGGCGTGGTCATGGTCGCGATCTCGGGGCTGTTCGGCGACCAGCTGGTCGAAGCGGGCATCGCCGACGGCGCATTGCTGGCGCCGCTGTCCTTCATCATCGTCCTGGCGACCGTCATCATCCACGGCTTTACGCTGGCACCCATGGCACGCCGCTTGGGTTTGTCCGGGTCGGAAGGCCCCGGCCTGCTGATCGTGGGGGGATCGCCCTTTTCCGTGGCATTGGCACAGGCGCTGGAAAAATGCGGTGTCATCTCGCTGATCGCCGATACCAACCGCCAGCATCTGACCAAGGCGCGCCATGCGGGCATTCCCACCTTCTATGGCGACATCCTGGGCGAAGCCGCCGAGCATCAGGTCGAATTCATCGCCTATCCTTCGGCGCTGACCGCGTCGGACAACGATGCCTACAACACCCTGGTGGCAACCGATCTGGGGCCGGAAATGGGCCGCGACGCCATCTGGCAGCTGAGCCGCATCAAGGACAATTCCCGCCATGCGCTGCCGGCGCAGCTGGGGGGACAGCGCGTCAACGGCAAGCTGACCTTCGAGGATGTGAACCAGCGCCTGGCCGAAGGGTGGACCTTGCGCAGCACCCGCCTGACCGACGAATACGACCTAGAGGCTTGGGAGGCCGAACGTCCCGGCGCCGAACCTTTCGTGGTGGTGTCGAAATCCAGCGGGCTGCGCTTCATCGGTCCCGACCAGCCGGTCGGTGCGCAGTCGGGCGATTGGGTGACGGCCTTCCTGCCGCCCGAACTGTCGGCCGCACGCGACGCCGCAGCCCAGGCCCTGGCCGAAGAGGCGGGCGACGTGGTCAAGGAACAGCGCGAAAGGAAGGAAAAGGGCACCTGATCGGCGCGTCACGGGGCTTTCGGTTGACCTTACCCGACCTGTGGCGTTAACCCGCAGGGGTCAATCAGGAAGCTTATGATGAACCTATTCACCGATCTTCGCGGCGTCGTCGTCGAGGCGCTTGACCAGATGGCCGATGCGGGCGAACTGCCCCGTGGCCTCGATTACGGCAACGTCACGGTCGAGCCTCCGCGCGATCCGGCGCATGGCGACATGGCGACCAATGCGGCCATGGTCCTGGCCAAGCCTGCGGGCATGAAGCCGCGCGACATCGCCGACAAGCTGGCCGCGCGGCTGACCGATCCGCGCATCAGCGCCGCCGAGATCGCAGGTCCGGGCTTCCTGAACCTGCGCCTGTCGCCCACCGTCTGGCAGGGTGTCGTCGCCTCGGCCCTGGCCAAGGGCGCCGATTTCGGGCGTTCGGACATGGGCGCGGGACAGAAGATCAACGTCGAATTCGTCAGCGCCAACCCCACCGGCCCGATGCATGTGGGCCATGTCCGCGGCGCGGTCTTCGGTGATGCGCTGGCGCGGCTGCTGGATTTTTCCGGCCATGATGTGACGCGCGAATATTACATCAACGATGGCGGCGCGCAGGTCGACGTGCTGGCCCGTTCCGCCTTTGAACGCTATCGCGAGGCCAACGGGCTGGAACCCGAGATCCGCGAAGGCCTTTATCCCGGCGATTACCTGATCCCGGTCGGCGAGGCGCTGAAGGAAAAATACGGCGACAGCCTGCTGGACCGCCCCGAAGACGAATGGCTGGAAGAGATCCGCGAATTCGCCACCCAGGCGATGATGGAGATGATCCGTGGCGATCTGGCCGCGCTTGGCGTGCAGATGGACGTCTATTCCAGCGAAAAGGCGCTTTACGGCACCGGTCGGATCGAGGATGCGATCGCGCGGCTGGAAAGCCAGGGGCTGATCTATCGCGGCGTGCTGGAACCCCCGAAAGGCAAGCTGCCCGAGGATTGGGAGGCCCGCGAACAGCTGCTGTTCCGGTCATCGGCGCATGGTGACGACGTAGATCGTCCGATCCAGAAATCGGACGGGGCCTGGACCTATTTCGCGCCCGACATCGCCTATCACTGGGACAAGATCGATCGCGGCTTCGACCAGCTGATCGACGTCTTCGGTGCCGATCACGGCGGTTACGTCAAGCGGATGAACGCGGCGGTCAAGGCCTTGTCGAATGGCCGCGTGCCGCTGGACGTCAAGCTGATCCAGCTGGTCAAGCTGTACAAGAACGGCGAGCCGTTCAAGATGTCCAAGCGTGCCGGAACCTTCGTCACCCTGCGCGACGTCGTCGAGGAGGCGGGGGCCGACGTCACCCGCTTCATCATGCTGACACGCAAGAACGACGCGGCGCTGGATTTCGATTTCGCCAAGGTGCTGGAACAGTCCAAGGACAACCCGGTCTGGTACGTGCAATACGCCAGCGCGCGGGTGAATTCCGTCCTGCGCCGCGCCGCCGAGGCCGGGATCGCGGTGGACGATTCGACCCTGGCGGCCGCCGATCTGTCGGTTCTGGCCCATCCGGCCGAGCTGGAGCTGGCCCGCAAGGTCGCCGAATGGCCGCGTCTGGTCGAACATGCCGCCCGCGCGCATGAGCCCCATCGCATCGCCTTCTTCCTCTATGAGATCGCCTCTGACCTGCATTCCCTTTGGAATCGCGGCAATGATGACCATTCCCTGCGCTTCGTGCAGGATGGCGATGCTGCAACCAGCCAAGGAAAAATTGCACTGGTCCGGGCGGTTGGCGTTGTTATTTCATGCGGTCTGGGTATTCTTGGCGTCGCTCCTGCAGAAGAAATGCGCTGACGAACGGTGCCGCTGCGGGACGTGCTAGAGCAGTCATAACGTTAATCCGGAACAACCGGCAGGCAGGCAGACAGACATGGCAGTGATGGACTTCCGCGAAGGCGGCTATGTGTTCTCGCGTCACAAGGTGAAGCGGGAATTCCAGTACGACCAGCAAGGGTGGGACGATGCCCAGTCAGACGGGCAGGCCGATCCGCGACACGCGACAGGCGTGGCGGGGGACGGCCTGCAGGTTCGGCTGGCGCGGCTGACCCATTACGTGGGCGCGGTCGCATCGGTCGGGTTGATGGTCGGCCTGCTGGCCTGGGGCTGGCAGCTGGTGTCGCGCGACGTGTCGGGCGTGCCGGTGATCCGCGCCGTCCAGGGCGAGGCCCGCACCACCCCCGAGGAACCGGGCGGGCAGCTGACCAGCCATACCGGCCTTGCCGTGAACACGGTCGCGGGTGGCGACACCGCCACCGCCGCCCAGGAGGTCGCCATCGCCCCCGGCGGGACCGAACTGTCCGAAGACGATGTCGCCATGGGCGAATTGGGTGCCACGGCGCGCGAACCCTCGAACAGCTCGGAAACGCCGCTGACCTTCGCGGGCGATCCGATCGTGCCGATGTCCGACAGCGAGGCTGCCGCCAAGGCCGCCGCCGATGCCGAACGCGCGCTGGCCGACCAGGCCGTGGCCCAGGCCGCGATCATCGACGCCCCCGCCAGCGAAGGCCCCGTGACCAGTGTCGTCACCGACGAAAACGGCATGCCGGCCCAGGCCGACGCCATCGCCGAGGCCTTGGCCCAGGCTCAGGCCGAAGCGAACCCCGGCGTGCTGATCGCCTCGACCCGTCCCGCTCCGCGTCCCCGCGTGACCCGCGTCGCATCCGCCGCGCCTGCCGCCGCCGCGGCGGCGACCGAAACCCAGGCCGAGCCCGTGGCCCAGCCTGCCGAAAAACCCGCCGACACGCCGGTCGTGGCCAGTTCGGCCAGCGGCCCGGTCGTTCAGGTCGGGGCCTTCGACAGCAGCGCGATTGCGGAAAACCAATGGGCACGCCTGTCGGGCAACAATTCCTCGCTGTTTTCGGGGAAATCGCCGGTCATCCAGCAGCATGACAGCAACGGGCGCAGCTTCTGGCGCCTGCGCGTGGCGGGCTTCGGTTCGATCAGCGAGGCGCGGCAGTTCTGTTCGGCGCTGAAATCATCCGGGACCGACTGCCTGGCCCTGGGCGGGTGATCGCGACCGCATGACCCATAATGCCACGATTCTGGGCGGCATCGCCGGGACGTCCCTGACGCCCGACGAGGCCGCCTTTTTCCGCGCCGCCGACCCCTGGGGGTTTATCCTGTTCGGGCGCAACGTCGCCGACCCCGACCAGCTGCGCCGCCTGACCGGCGATCTGCGCGCTGCGGTGGGCCGCGATGCCGTCATCACCGTGGATCAGGAGGGCGGCCGCGTGCAGCGCCTGCGTGGCCCGCACTGGATGGATTGGCCCGCACCGCTGGATCAGGCCGGGGCAGGGGCGCGGGCCATGTGGCTGCGCTATCACCTGATCGGACAGGAACTGCGCGCGGTGGGCATCGACAGCAATTGCGCCCCGACGCTGGATGTGGCGCAGGCCGACACGCATCCCTTCCTGCGCAACCGCTGTTTCGGGACCGATCCGGCACGCGTGGCCGAACTGGGGCGCGCGGCGGCGGACGGGATGCTGGCGGCGGGTGTCCTGCCCGTGGTCAAGCACATGCCGGGCCATGGCCGTGCGGTCGCCGACAGCCACCATGACCTGCCGACCGTCACCGCCTGCCAGGCCGACCTGGCGGATCTGGATTTCGCCCCCTTCCGCGCCTTGGCCGACCTGCCGATGGGAATGACGGCGCATATCCGTTTCACCGATCTGGATGATGCGCCGGCCACGGCGTCGCGGCGGATGATCGACCTGATCCGCGGTGATATCGGCTTTGATGGCCTGCTGATGACCGATGACATCACCATGAACGCGCTGTCGGGCACGCAGGCCGAACGCGCAGCGGCTTCGGTCGCGGCGGGATGCGACATTGTCCTGCATTGCAACGGCAGCATTGCCCAGATGGAGCCCGTCGTGCAGGCTGCGGGCGCCATGGGGGCCGATGCGATGCGGCGTGCCGATGCCGCCCTTACGCGGCGCCATGCCCCCGATGACGCCGATATCGGGGCGCTGCTGGCCGAATGGCGGGATCTGACGGGCGCGCCCGCTTGACACCGCCGGGGTGCAGGCCGGACCCTGCAGCTCGCGAACAGAGGGAGCCGACGTGACCAAGCCATCGACCGAGGTGCCCTATCTGACCCCCGTCCCCGACGGGCCGGACGCCGTTGCCCAACGCCGCGCGGATGAAGCCTTGATCGTCGATGTGGACGGCTATGAAGGCCCGCTTGACCTGCTGCTGACCATGGCGCGGTCGCAGAAGGTGGACCTGATGACCATCTCGGTCCTTGAACTGGCCGAGCAATATCTGGCCTTCGTGGAAAAGGCCCGCGCGCTGCGGATCGAACTGGCGGCGGATTATCTGGTCATGGCGGCCTGGCTGGCCTTTCTGAAATCGCGCCTGCTGCTGCCCCCCGACCCCGAGGCTGAAGGCCCTTCGGCCGAGGAAATGGCCGATCACCTGGCTTTCCAGCTGGAGCGGCTGTCCGCCATGCGGCAGGCCGCCGCGCAGTTGATGGGCCGCGACAGGCTGGGCATCAGCCGTTTCGCGCGCGGTGCGCCCGATGCCTTCGCCCGCACCCGGCGCACGCGATACACGGCCAGCCTGATCGACCTGATGCGCGCCTATGCGCGCCTGAAGACGCGCGATGAGTTCCGCCCCTATGCCTTCGACCGCAAGGATGTCTTCACCATGGAACAGGCGCTGGAACGCCTGCGCCGGATGATCGGCTTTGCGGGGGAATGGACCGACCTGTCGGTGTTTCTGCCGCAGGGGTGGGAGGCAGACGCCCCCCGGCGCCGCAGTGCGACCGCCGCCACCTTCGCCGCCTCGCTGGAGCTTGCACGCCAGGGCCGGCTGGAGATACGCCAGGCAGACACCTTCGCCCCCATCAGCTATCGCCAGAGACCCCATGAGCCCTGATTTCCCGCCGCCCCCGATGGACCAGCAGGAACGCATGGTCGAGGCGATCCTGTTCGCGGCGACCGCCCCCGTCACCCTGCGCGATCTGATCGCCCGCCTGCCGGTCGGCTGCGATGCCGCCGAAGCTCTGGCCGCGCTGCGCCGCACCTATCGCGGGCGCGGCGTGGTGATCGAACATCTGGGGGACGGCTATGCCTTCCGCACCGCGCCGGACCTGTCCTTCCTGATGCAGACCGAAACCCTCGACACCCGCCGCCTGTCGCGCGCCGCGATCGAGACTTTGGCCATCATCGCCTATCACCAGCCCGTCACCCGCGCCGAGATCGAGGAGATCCGTGGCGTCGCGGTCAGCCGCGGCACGCTGGACCAGCTGATCGAGATGGAATGGGTCCGCATGGGCCGCCGCCGCATGTCGCCGGGCCGCCCCGCCACCTTCGTCGTCACCGACGGCTTCCTGGACCATTTCGGGCTGGAATCGTCGCGCGATCTGCCGGGGCTGTCGGAACTGCGCGCTGCCGGCCTGCTGGATTCGCGCCCGCCCGCCGAAGGTTTGTCCATGCCCCTTGCTAGGGACGATGAGGATGCCGATATTGAACCGATGGATCCCCCCGAGGATCTGTTCGAGGATGAGTGAAGGGGCGCATCGATGAACATGAACATGCTGGTCAACATGTTTACCAAGCTTGTCGCGCGCAGGGCGATGAACTGGGGTATCAACAAGGGCATCAATTCCATGGGCCGCAAGGGTGATCCTGCGGATGCGGCGGGCCGCAAGCAGCGCCCCAACCAGCAGACGAAGAACCTGGCCAAGCGGATGAAGATGCTGAGCCGCATGACGCGCCGCTGAGGCTTTGCTTTCCCCGCGACCCGCGCTAGGGCTGCGGGCATGAGCGACAATCATTTCGAAATCTTCCTGGTGGCGACACCGGGGCTTGAAGCCCCCTTGGCCGCCGAAGCGGCAGCATTGGGCTGGCAGCCCGTGCTTCAGACGGGTGGCGTGACCGTGACGGGCGACTGGTCGGATGTCCGCCGCGCCAACCTGATGTTGCGCGGGGCGACGCGCGTCCTGGCACGCATCGGCGGGTTCCGCGCCATGCATCTGGCACAGCTGGACAAACGTGCCCGCAAGTTCCCCTGGGCCGATATCCTGCGCCCCGATCAGCCGGTCAAGGTCGAGGCGGTCTGCAAGGCTTCGAAGATCTATCACGCCGGGGCCGCGACGCAGCGGATCGAGCGGGCCATCACCGAGGAACTGGGTGCGCCCATCGCTGCCGATGCGCCGATGACCATCAAGACCCGGATCGAGGATGACCTGGTCACATTCAGCATCGATACGACCGGCGAATCGCTGCACAAGCGCGGCCACAAGGTTGCCGTCGCCAAGGCCCCCATGCGCGAGACCATGGCCGCGATGTTCCTGTCCGAAATGGGCTTTGACGGCATGCAATCGGTGCTGGACCCGATGTGCGGGTCGGGCACCTTCCTGCTGGAGGCTGCCGAGATCGCCGCAGGTCTGGCGCCAAGCCGCAGCCGCAGCTTTGCCTTTGAACAGCTGGCCAATCACGACCCCGATGCGTGGGACCGGATGAAGGCGCAGGTCACACGCCGCCCGGTCGGCGCGACTTTCTTGGGCCGCGACCGCGATCCCGGCGCCATCCGCATGAGCCGGGCCAATGCCGAACGCGCGGGCGTCGAGGATCTGATAAGATTTGAGGCCTGCCAGATCGCCGATCTGGAACGGCCCGATTGCGACCCCGGCATCGTCATCTTGAACCCGCCCTATGGCGCGCGGATCGGCAACAAAGGGCCGCTGTTCGGGTTGCATGCCACCATGGGCGAGGTCTTTCGCAGCCGTTTCCAAGGCTGGCGCATCGGCATCGTAACCAGCGAGGCAGGATTGGCCAAGGCGACCGGGCTGCCCTTCAAGCCCGCCGGACCCATCGTGGCGCATGGCGGGTTGAAGGTCCGCCTGTGGCAGACCGGCCCGCTTTAACGGAACTGCTTGGCCAGTTTCAGGCCCTGACCCTGGTAATTCGACTTGATCCCTTCGCCGTACAGGCGTTCGGGGCGGGTCGCCATGCGTTCATAGACCAGCCGCCCGACGACCTGCCCGTGTTCCAGCACGAAGGGCGCCTCGTGGCATCGGACCTCCAGCACACCGCGCGCGCCGGTGCCGGTGTCGCCGATGCCGAAGCCCGGATCGAAGAAGCCCGCGTAATGCACCCGGAATTCCCCGACCATCGCCAGATAGGGGGCCATCTCGGCGGCGTAATCGGCGGGGATCGCCACCGATTCGCGGCTGACCAGGATATAGAACGCGCCGGGGTCCAGGATCAGGCGCCCTTCGGAGCTGTGCAGCTCGTCCCAGAACTCCGATGCCGGGTATTCGCCGATGCGGTCCAGATCGATCACGCCGCTATGGGGACGCGCGCGATAGCCGACCAGATCGCCCGTCGCGGGACGCAGATCGACGGAAAAGCCAAGGCCCTGGTCGATCAGCGGCTGACCGTCGCCCACCAGGGGCTGGGCATCATGCAGGGCACGCAGCTGGTCGTCGTTCAGCACAGCCTGTCCGCGGCGCAGGCGCAGCTGGTTCAGACGCATGCCGGGCCGCACAAGAACCGAGAAGCTGCGCGGGCAGATCTCGGCATAGAGGGGGCCGTCATAGCCTTCGGGCAGGCGGTCGAATTCGGTCCCGTCATCGGTGACCAGACGCGTCAGCAGGTCCAGCCGCCCGGTCGAGGATTTGGCATTCGCCACCGCCGTCAGTCCATGGGGCAGGCTGATGCGTTCCTGCAGCGGCACCAGATAGACGCAGCCGCGTTCCAGCACGGCCCCGCCCGACAGATCCATCTGGTGCATCTGCAGATCGTCCAGCCGGTCCGCGATGCGCCGGCCGCGCCCTGCCAGAAAGCTGGCGCGCAGGCGATAGGCGGTCTGGCCAAGCCGCAGGTCAAGCGAGGCGGGCTGGATCTGTTCGGGAATGATGGGGGCATCGGCGCTGATGATGCCGGTCTGGATCAGGTCGCGGATTTCACTGTCGGAGAGGACACCGTTCATCCAGATTGCTCCTGATCTTGATGCTGGATAAGGGAAACGCCCATTCTCGGATGAGAATGGGCGTTTTCGGAATGGTCGGGCCGGCGAGATTCGAACTCGCGGCCTTCCGTCCCCCAGACGGACGCGCTAACCAGGCTGCGCCACGGCCCGACGCGCTTCGTATAGTGCGATCCGGCAGGGATGCACAAGGCCCTCCAAGCGGAAATCTTTGCGAAATCGCAACCCGATGTCACGAAAACCGCATCATCGCCCGCGCCAGATCGATGGCGGTCGGTCGGGCGGCGTGCCAGCGCGCATCGCGGGGCGCGATATGGCGCAACCGGCGCGACAGATCGGTCAGGCGGGTCAGCCAGTCGATGGTGGTTGCGGGGGTGTCATCCATATCGGACGCATCCGGCAGGGGCGTGTCGTCGCGTGACAGGCGGGCGCTGCCCAGGGCGCGCACGGACTGACCCTTGTCGCCCGACAGCTGCTTGCGCGCGCCGCGGATGGTCAGCCCCTGATCGCGCAGCAATTCGCAGATGCCGGCGGCCAGCGCGATATCGGCAGGGCGGTAATAGCGCCGTCCGTCACCGCGCTTCATGGGGCGCAACATGGTGAACTGCGTTTCCCAATAGCGCAGGACATGGGGTGCCACGCCGACCAGTTTGGCGACCTCGCCTATGGATCGGAATGCCTCTGCGCTTTTCGCCATGCTGTCGGTCAGATCCTATCGCTTGTTTCCATCGGCGACGCGGTCCTTCATCAGGTGCGACGGACGAAAGGACAGGACCCGGCGCGGCGTGATCGGAACCTCTTCCCCGGTCTTGGGGTTGCGGCCGATCCGTTCGTTCTTGTCCCGCACCGAGAACGTGCCGAAAGACGAGATCTTGACCTGTTCGCCGCGCACCAGCGCATCCGAGATGTGGTCCAGAACGCTTTCGACCAACTGTGCCGATTCGTGCCGCGACAGCCCGACTTCGCGGAACACCGCCTCGGCCAGGTCCATACGGGTCAGAGTCTTGTAGCCCATGGTCAGTCCTCTTGGATTGGGGGGAAGGATGGGTCTTCTTGCCGTCCCTGTCAACGAGAAGGGCGGGGAAACTGTTCCCCGCCCGATACTTGGCTGTCAAAGGTGATGGTCAGGTCACTCGGCGCAGGCCTGGATCGCGGCCAGATCGGGGCCGTTCGGGGTGCGGCCCAGGTTGAAGGGCGCCGAGGCTTCACGCCAGCTGCCGTAATCCTGCAGGTAGGAAAGCTGGCTGGCATAGACCTTGGCGGATAGCGGGTTTTCGCAGGCGACCTCGGTGATGGTCTCGTTGGCCAGTTCCTGCACGCGTTCCAGCGCGGCATCGTCCAGGCGGGTGATCTCGGTCCCGGCCTCCTGGAACTGGGCATAGGCCTCGGTCGCGCGCTTCTCGGTGAAGGACAGCGACCAGAGCATGGTTGATTCGGCCGCAATCTCAAGACGTTCGCGGGTTTCGTCATCCAGCGCGTCCCATGCGCCCTTGTTGATCATCACCCCGAAGATCGACGAGGACTGATGCCAGCCCGGCGTCGACCAGTATTTCGTGACCTGCTGGAAGCCACCCGAGAAATCGACGTTCGGGGTCGAGAATTCCGCCCCGTCGATCACCCCACGCTCCAGCGACTGATAGATCTCGCCGCCGGCCATGCTGACCTGGTTGCCGCCCAGCTTCTCCAGCAGCTTGCCCTGTTCCAGGCCCGACAGGCGCAGGCGCAGGCCCGACAGGTCCTCCAGCGTGCGGATCGGCTGGCTGACGGTGCGGAAGCCCGATTCGTTGTTGGTCACGCCATAGGGCAGATAGACCATCCCGAACTTGCCATAGACCTCGTTATACAGGTCCTTGCCGCCCCATTCCTGGATCCAGTTCACGTAATCGACGGCGTTGAACAGGCTGGCCGTGGTGGCCAGGGGCGAAAAGGCGCTGTCGCGGCCTGCCCAGTATCCCGGCCAATCGGCACCGGCTTGGATGGTGCCCGATTCGACCGCGCCGAAGACCTCTCCGGCGGGGACCAGGCTGCCGCCGTCGAAGAATTCGATGGTCAGCTTGTCGTCATCGACCAGCTTGTTGGCCAGTTCGACCCAGTGCTTGTCGATCTCGATCAGCTCCAGGCTGGACGGCCAGGTCGTGGTCATCGTCCAGTTTTCCGACAGGGCCGGGGTGGCGACGGTCAGCGCCAGCGCGGCCGTGGTCAGCAGATGTTTCATGTTATCCTCCTCAGGGTGAAAAATGTCAGCCGTACAGGACGGCAGGCAGCCACGTGACCAGCGACGGGAACAGGATCATCATCACGCACATCAGCAGAACCAGCCCGATGAAGGGCAGCACGCCCATGATGATGTCGCCCGTCTTGATCTCGGGTGGAGCGATGGCGCGCATGTAGAACAGTGCGTATCCGAAGGGCGGCGACAGGAAGCTGGTCTGCAGGACCACCGCCATCAGGACCACGAACCACAGGGGGTCAATGCCCATTTCGCCCACCAGCGGCAGGAAGATCGGGAAGGACAGCAGCACGATGCCCGTCCAGTCCAGGAACATGCCCAGGATGAACACGACCAGCAGCATCACCGCGATCAGCGTATAGGGATCGTCGGCCAGACCGCGGATCAGGTCCTGGCTGGCGCGCAGGCCCCCGGTGATGTTGAAGACCCCGGTAAAGGCCGTGGCGCCGATGACGATGAACAGGATCATGGCGCTGGTGCGCCCGGTTTCCAGCAGCGCCGAGTAGAAGGTCTTCCACTGGAAGCGGCCGCGCATGATGACGATCAGCAGGGCCAGGACGGCGCCGATGGCGCTGGCCTCGGTCGCGGTGGCGATGCCCGCCAGCAGCGATCCCAGGATGCCCAGGATCAGGATCAGCGGCGGCACGGCTTCGATGATCAGCATCTTCCACATGGCGGCGCGGCTGATCTGGTCGGCCTCGGCCACCTTGGGGGCCCATTCGGGCTTCAGCCAGGCGATGAACACGACATAGAGCGCATACATCACCCCCAACAGCAGCCCCGGCACCATGGCACCCGCGAACAGCTGTCCCACCGACAGGCCCGGCGCATAGGAGGCCATCAGGATCAGCATGATCGAGGGCGGGATCAGGATGCCCAGGCAACCCGACGCGCCGATCAGCCCCGTGGCCAGCCGCTTGTCATATCCGTATTGCAGCATCGGGCGCAGGGCCATCATGCCCATCACGGTGATCGAGGCGCCGATGATGCCCGTCGTCGCCGCCAGCAGGATCGAGATGAAGACCACCGCCAGCCCCAGACCGCCGGTGACCCGCGCCATCAAGTGGCGCAGCGCCTCGAACATGCGGTCGGTGACGCCGCTGTCCGACAGGAAGCGCGCCATCAGCACGAACAGCGGGATGGCGATCAGCACGTAATTGTCCAGCACGTCGCCGAAGATGCGGTTGATGACGATGCCCAGCACCATCGGCTTGCCCGCGATCAGCGCGCCCAGAACGGCCGTGCCGCCCAGGACCATCGCCAGCGGATGCCCCATGAACAGGCCCAGCAGAAGCAGGCCCGACATGATCAGCCCGATCGTTTCACCCGACATCATGCGGCTCCAGGTATTCGGTCCGGTTCAGGACCAGTTTCAGAACCTCGCTGACGCCTTGGATCAGCAGCAGGACGGCGGCCGCGAACATGGCCATCTTCAGCGGATAGACCGGCAGCTGCACCGCGCCATAGGTCAGTTCCCCCTGCCGCCACGAGGTGATGGCAAAGTCCCAGCTGCGGGTGGCAAAGACCCAGGCGAAGGGAAAGAAGAAGATGAGATAGCCCGCGATCTCGATCAGGCGGCGGGGCAGGCCGGACAGGCGCGACGTGACCAGATCCACGCGCACATGGGCCTGGTGGCGCAGCGCATAACCGCCCAGCATGACGAAATAAAAGCCGTAAAGCTGCTTGGTGACGTCGAAGGCCCATCGCGTCGGTTGGCCCAGCACATAGCGCATGAAGACGTCATAGATGATCATGGCGGCGAAAATGAGCGCGACGACCGACACGATGCGACCGACGATCTCATTTATGCCGTCGATCAGACGGATAATCGGCAAATCTTGGACCCTCCCCAGAGTCGCGGGCGCCATTTTTCTGCACCTGCACAAGGCAGTGTTTCCAATGCTTACGCGGGTGTCAACTGTGCGTGGGCATTTGCAACCGGCGCGGGTCGTCCCCATTTGTCAGGGAACACCCACAGGAGGCAGACATGGCCGGAGGCTGGGCCCGCGACGGGGCCGTGAACGAACAGATCGAGATCAGCACCGCCGAGGCGGTCGCCCGCGCACGCCAGAACGCGGCGCGGCGTGCGGCCCAAGGTGACAGTGCGGAATTCTGCGCCGAATGCGACGAACCGATCCCCGAGGCGCGGCGCAAGGCGCTGCCGGGGGTCAAGCTGTGCGTGGATTGTCAGGGTGGCCATGACAGGTCGCGGCGCGTGATGGGCGGCATGAACCGCCGCGCCAGCAAGGATGCGCTGCTGAAATGAAAAACGGCCCCGCGGGGCCGTTGGTTCTGTCAGGTGAAGCGCCTTACCTTACCAGCGCAGGACGACCGAACCCCAGCTGAGGCCGCCGCCGATCGCTTCGGTCACCAGCAGGTCGCCTTGCTTGAAGCGTCCCTGCTGATTGGCGACCGAGAGGGCCAGCGGGATCGATGCCGCCGAGGTGTTGCCGTGATCGGCCACCGTCAGGACCACCTTGTCCATCGGCAGGCCCATCTTCTGCGCGGTCGAGGTGATGATGCGCAGGTTCGCCTGATGCGGCACCAGCCAATCGACATCCTGGGCGGTCAGCTGAGCCTTGGCCAGCGAAGTGGCCGCCGTCTTGGAAAGCTTTTCCACCGCGTGGCGGAAGACCAGGTTGCCCTGCATGCGCAGCTGGCCTGCCGTACCGGTCGAGGACACGCCGCCATCGACGTAAAGCAGGTCGCGATGGGTGCCGTCGCTGTTCAGATCGGCCGACAGGATGCCGCGGTCATCGCTGGTGCCGGCGCTGTCCTGCGCTTCGAGCACCACGGCGCCGGCGCCATCGCCGAACAGCACGCAGGTGCTGCGGTCGGTCCAGTCCATGATGCGAGAGAAGGTTTCCGCCCCGATGACCAGGATCCGTTCGGCCATGCCAGCGCGGATCATCGCATCGGCATTGGCCAACGCAAAGACAAAGCCCGCGCAAACGGCCTGCACGTCATAGGCAAAGCCGCGCCTGACGCCCAGACCGGCCTGAATCATCGTTCCGACCGAAGGGAATGTCAGATCGGGCGTCGATGTCGCGACCACGATGCCGTCGATGTCGTCGGGGGTCAGCCCCGCGTCTTCAAGCGCCGCACGGGCGGCACGGATGCCCAGATCGCTGGTGGTCTGGCCTTCGGCGGCAAAATGGCGACGCTCGATCCCGGTGCGGGACCGGATCCATTCGTCGCTGGTATCCAGCCGTTCCTCGAACCAGCTGTTTTCCACGATGCGTTCGGGCAGGTAATGTCCGCTGCCCCGGATGACCGAACGTCGAATCAAGACGATGCTCCTGTCTCGGCCGTGCCGGCCGAGGCTGCTGCACTCTGGGCGACACGGGCGGCCAGACGGTCCTGAAAGCCCGACTTGGCCAGAGTGAAGGCCAGCTTGATCGCGGCGGAGACCCCCGTCGCATCGGCAGAGCCGTGCGATTTCACGACGGTGCCATTCAGGCCAAGGAAGATCCCGCCATTCACGCGGCGCGGATCGATGCGTTTCTGCAGGCGTTTCAGCGATGTCATTGCCAGCACTGCGGCGAATTTGGACATCACCGAATTCGAGAAGGCGTCCTTCAGGAACGCTCCGACCAACTTGGCGGTGCCTTCGCCGGTCTTCAATGCGACATTGCCGGTGAATCCGTCGGTGACGATCACATCCACGCGCGCCGAGGGCAGATCGCCGCCTTCGACGAAGCCCACATAGTCAAAGCTGCCGCCTTGGGCCGCCTGTTCGATCAGGTCATGCGCCTGCTTCAGCTCCGGCCGGCCCTTGTGTTCCTCGGTGCCGACATTCAGCAATCCGACGCGCGGATTTTCCAGCCCCAGGCCGTTGCGGGCATAGGAGGTGCCCATCAGCGCGTATTGCAGCAGGTCATGCGCGTCGGCGCGGATATCGGCGCCCACGTCCAGCATGATGTTGAAGCCTTGCGGGTTCAGCGACGGCCACAGGCAGGCGATGGCGGGGCGGTTGACGCCGGGCAACTTGCGCAGCCGCAGCATCGATAGCGCCATCAGCGCGCCGGTATTGCCGCAGGACACGGCGACCTGCGCCTCGCCCTGTTTGACCGATTCGATCGTCGACCACATCGACGTTCCCGCGCCCTTGCGGACGATCTGGCTGGGCTTGTCATCCATCGTCACGACCGATTCCGTGTGACGGATGTCGCAGCGGCCGGCCAGCGACCGGCGACGCGCGATCAGAGCACGCAATTCAGCTTCATCGCCATGGACGATGAAGCGGATTTCCGGGTTCTTCTCGGCGCTTTCCGCCATGCCCGCGACCACGACCGATGGGCCGCGGTCGCCGCCCATGGCGTCAACCGATATCACCACGCCACCCTTGTCATCCAAGGGGCGCGGTGTATCTGAGGTCGCTGCTTCGTCGATCATATGGATACGGCGCAGGCCCTTATCAGGCTGCGTCGTCGTCCAGGTCGATCTCGTTGGCCTGCGCGACGACTTCGCGGTCGGCATAGTGACCGCAGGACGGGCAAACGTGGTGCGGACGCTTCAGTTCGCCGCAGTTCGTGCATTCGTTCGGGTTGCCCGCAACCAGGGCATCATGCGCGCGGCGCATGTTACGCTTCGAGCGGGTTACGCGATTCTGAGGGACAGCCATGTCACCACCTCGAGTTGTCAGGGTGCGGCGCCGAAACGCAGGAACACCGTGGATTTGAATTCGTAAATGAACCGCGCAGATACGTCATCACGGCCCCGCCCGCAAGCCCTCGTGGAGGGGGCTCGGGGCAAATTGCGCAAGGTCAGCGGCGCAAATGCCCCATATTTGCGGCCCTGGACGCCGAGGCGGCGCTTTTGCGGCGGCGTTGTGGCCTCCGCGCCACGCCTTGGTCAGGCGCCTGTCGTCAGGATTCGCCGCCTTCCTTCTTTAGCAGCTGATCGAGTCCCGCGAAGGGGCGGCGGGTGTCCGCGGCGGGTTCGGCGGCGATGTCGGGCGCCACATCGTCCAGCCGGGCGCCCTCGGCGCGGGGATATTCCGGCAGCGCCAGGCTGAGCGCCTCGACCATGATGGCGGTCAGGTCGATGAAATTGCCCAGGGGCTCCAGCGTCTCGTCCAGCATCTCGACCTCCTCGGCCTCGACATCGGGCATGTGCGGGGTAAAGCGGATACGGACATCGTCGGCGATGTCCGTGCGCACCGGTTTCAGCGTCACGACGCAGGGCTGGGTCACGCGGGCCTGCAGCTTGCCGGTCAGCAGCCAGCCGTCACGACCCTCGGCGCGGACCTGGCCCTGGAAATCCAGGCGCGTCAGCCCGTCCAGCCCAAGCTCGGTCGCGATGTCGGCGCGGGGCTGGTCGCCGGGCCGCAGGTGAAAGGCGGTCGGCGTGTTGGGATTCAGATGCGCGACGCGCAGACGCTGCGGATGCGATTCGGGGGCTGTCATGGGGGCCTCGGGGGTTCTTGTGCGGATATGGCGGACAGGCTGCGCGATGCACCGGCTTGCCCCGCCGATTGATATTCTTGAGCAGGGTGCCCGAGTTTGCTAGGCAGGGCGGGCCGCGTCAACCGCCCCAAGGAGGGAACCTGCCCATGACCGCCATCAGAAGCCTGATGACACTGGCGTTTCTTGCCGTCCTCGGGCTTGCCGCCTGCGCTCCGGTCTATCGCAACCACGGATATGTCCCCCCCGACCTGGAACTGGCCGAAGTCGTCGTGGGCCAGACCACGATGGATGACCTGCCCGGGCTGATCGGGCGTCCCTCGGCGCAGGGGCTGCTGACGGGGTCGGGCTGGTATTACGTCGGTTCGCGCTGGCGCCGCTATGGCGCCGCCCCCTCGCGCGAGGTCGAGCGGCAGGTCGTCGCCGTGTCCTTCACCCCCGAGGGCGTCGTCAGCAATATCGAACGCTTCGGGCTGGAACGCGGCCGTGTGGTCACCCTGTCGCGCCGCGTGACCGAGGGCAGCATCACCGAAGTGTCGTTGATCGGCCAGCTGCTGGGCAACCTGGGCAACTTCCAGGCGGGCGATTTCGTCGACTGAGGCAGGCAGGGCGGGCAGCGCGCCGTTCAGATGGCGCGCACCATGCTGTCGGCCAGCCGGTCGAGGCTGATTCGATATCCGTTATTCGCCGAAGGCTGGTCGGGGTCCGACGTCATGGCGATGGCCATGGCGGGCCGGGTCAGGGTTTCGGGCAGGACATAGAGCATCTGCCCCCCGTAACCCCAGGCGCAGCGCGCGGGCCTGCCGCCGACGCGGGTCAGGAACCAGCCATAGCCGTATCCCTGTCCGGTGAAGACCGATCTGGTGCGCCGCTGCCAGCTGTCCTCCAGCCAGGATGCGGGAATGACCTGGCGGCCGGCGGCCTGACCCTGGCGCGCGCAGCAGGCGCCGAAGGCCAGCAGGGACCGGGTGCTCATCGCCATCTGGTTGCCGCCCAGATAGATGCCCTGCGGGTCGCGGTCCCATCCGGTGATGCGGAACCCCGGGATCTGTCCCAGCCAGTCGCGCGCCACGTTCAGCAGGGGCCGCCCCGTGACGCGGGTCAGGATCGCCGCGACCAGATGGGTCGAGGCCGTGGAATATTGCATCCGGCTGCCCGGATCTTCGGTGAAGGGGGCGGCCAATGCCGTGCGGACCCAGTTGCCGCTGCTGACCCAACGGCCGTAATTCGGGCCCGATTGACGTTCCAGCCCCGCCTGCATGGACAGCAGATGGCCGATGGTCACCTGCGCCAGGCGCGGATCGGGATCGGCGGGCAGGTCGGATCGCAGCAGGGGCGCGATCCTCTGGTCCGGCCCTTCCAGCAGGCCCTTGCCGATGGCGATGCCCGCCAGGGCCGAGATGATGGATTTCGAGGCCGACTTGATGTTCGTGGGCTGATCGGGGGTAAAGCCGTGATAGCCTTGGGCCGCGACCTCGTGGCCGCCCTCGTCGTCATCGCGCCATATGGCGACGTTGCGCAGCGGGTCCAGCCGATCGGCCTGCGCAAGGATGGGGGACAGCCCCGCCCGCGCGATGCGGGGCGCGGCCAGAACGGGCGCAAGGGCGGCGGTCAGGATCAACATGCGACGCTTCATCCGAGGAATATGGTCGGATTTTTGCATGAGGTGCAATCCTGCAATATCGTCGCAGGGCTTGTTCCGTCGCGGTCGCGCGATTAGGGCAAGGGAAACCCCAAACCGAGGGCCTGCCGGAATGACCGCTCTGGACGATCTTGCCATTGTTCCCTTCCACGATGCCGATGCCCCGCAGCGGGCCCGCATGCTGTCGCGGCTGGCCGATACCGAAGTGGCGGTCGCGCTGATGCGCGAGCCCCTGCGCGATCAGGTCGAACTGAAGCTGTTCGATCTGGACGGCGCCCGCATGGCCATCGCCTGCGACGGCGAGGATCGGCTGGCGGATTTCTTTGGCCAGGCCGTCGCCTATGCCGCGATGCCGGGGCGGGTTCTGGCGGCGTTGTTGCAGGCGGACGGGGCGGGGCTGCTGGTCAATCCCGGCCACCCGTCGCAGATGATGCTGGATGCGGCCACGCTGGACTGGCTGACCGGTGCGCTGGAAAGCGCCCCCCAAGAGGACGAGGCCCGCCTGCGTCTGGTCACGCCCGACGCCGGCACCGTGAACGCGCTGGCCATGCCCCTTGGCGATCGGCTGGCCGATATGCGCGGGCTGATCGCGGGGGCGGCGCTGGTGGGCATCGCGGGCGATGACGGGCAGCCGGCATCCCATCTGCTGCTGATCTCGGGGGCGCCGGCGGATCGACAGGCGGCCATCGCCAAGGCCCTGTCCGAGGCGCTGGCCTTTCTGCCCCCGCAACCCGGCGGCGTCGATATCAGCTTTGCCGAGGCCGTGGCCCCCATCGGCGCGCTGATCTTCGATCTGACCCCGCCCGAACCCGTCGTCGCGCCGCCCCGGCCCAAGGGACCGCCGATCCTGCGCTGATCCGCCGTCAGGGACGGCCTGTGCGGTTGCGCAGCCCGGCGCAACCTGCGACAAACTGCGCATGCAGATTCAACACAAAGCCCTGTCCGTCCATCTTCTGACCGCCACGGGCGCGGTCCTGTCCATGCTGGCGATGCTGGCCGCCGCCAATGGCGAATGGGCGCTGATGTTCCTGTGGTTGGTCGTGGCCTTCGTCGTCGACGGCATCGATGGGCCACTGGCGCGGCGCTATGACGTCAAGACGAACTTCCCCGCCTATGACGGCGTGCTGATGGATCTGATCATCGATTACCTGACCTATGTCTTCATTCCGGCCTTCGCGCTGTTCCAGTCGGGACTGCTGTCGGGCTGGACGGGCTGGTTCGCGATCATCGTCATCGTCTTCGGCAGCGTCGTCTATTTCGCGGATACGCGGATGAAGACCAAGGACAATTCCTTTGCGGGATTTCCGGGCTGCTGGAACATGGTGGTGCTGGTGTTGTTCGCGACAGAGCCGCATTGGACCGTGATCCTGGCCATCGTCACCGCGCTGAGCGTCGCGATGTTCACCAACATCAAGTTCATCCACCCCGTCCGGACCGAGCGGTGGCGCCCCGTGTCGCTGACCATCGCGATCCTGTGGGTGCTGTTCGCCGGGCGCGCGGCCTGGGTCGATTTCCACCCGTCAAGCTGGGCGATCTGGGGATTGGTGCTGACGTCGGTCTGGCTGTTGCTGGCAGGTGCGGTGCAACAGCTGATCCCGCAGCGGCGGCGGGACGGGCATCAGGCCTGAGGGCGGCTCAGGCCTGCGCGGGTTGCATGCGGTTGCGGCTGCGGTTCGCCAGGCGCTTGCGCAGGCGGCGCAGGGTCGGGAAGGCGGCGTTCAGGGCGCCGATCTCGTGGGGCAGCAGCATGAAGCGGCGGCCTTGGGGGCTTTTCTGGGCCATCAGGCGCTGGCCTTGGGCGGAATTATAGATGCCGAACTGTCCAAGCATTGGGCTGTTCCTTTCATATCAGGTTCATCCCTAATGTTGGCGCTATCGGTGGGCGGGACAAGCCGGATTCCGGACAGGTCCGCCTTGCACCCACCGCATGGCGCAAGGCGCCGGGGGATCACCCTGTGCGGTCGCCCGATCTCAGATCGAACAGCCCGTAGGCCGCCACCACCAGGAAGCACAGGCCCGGCACGACATAGGATATCGCCGCGCCATAGGCGTCCATGACGCCGCCATGCACCAGGGGCATCACGGCCCCGCCCAGGATCGCCATGACCAGGCCCGCGGCCCCGAACTTGGTGTCGGTCCCCAGCCCGTGCAGCGCCAGCCCATAGATCGTTGGGAACATCAGCGACAGGCAGGCCGACAGCGCCACGACCGCCCAGGCACCTAGGATACCCGGCCCCGCGGCGGCAAAGAAGCACAGTGCGGTGCCCGCCAGCGCCATCACCAGCAGCAGCAGGGCGGGGCGGATGACGCCCATCAGGCCGACCATCACGAAACGCGATACCAGGAAGACCAGCAGGCTGGCCTGCAGGTACCAGCCGGCCTGCGCCTCGGTGCGCTGCAGGGTTTCCATCACGTATTGGATGGTGAAGGTCCAGGCGCAGGTCTGGGCGGCAACGTTGAAGAACTGCGCCGTCACGCCAAAAACGTAGTGGCGGTTGGCCAGAAGGCGACCCAGGGTGGCGCGGAAATGGACCGGGGTGTCGCTTTCCTCGATCTGCTCATGCCGGGTGGGCATGCGCTTCAGCGCGATCATGATCCAGATCGCCAGCAGGACGAAGGCAAAGCCGACATAGGGGACCATCACGGCCTGCAATTCGGCCTGCTGGACGGCGCGCAGGGCCTCGGGGGCCATGGCGGCGCGATCCTCGGCGGATGCGATGTTCAGCTTGGGCAGGATCAGGGTGGCGGCCAGGAAGACGCCGATATTGGTGCCGACCGGGTTGAAGGCCTGGGCGAAATTCAGGCGCCGCGTGGCGTTGGCCTCGGGGCCCATGTCCATGACGAAGGGATTGGCCGAGGTCTCAAGGATCGACAGCCCCCCGGCCAGCAGGAACAGCGCCAGCAGGAAGAAGCCGAAGGTCATTGCATGGGCGGCGGGATAGAACATGAAGGCGCCCAGGATGGCGCAGCCCAGCCCCGTCAGGATGCCCGTGCGATAGGAGAAGCGGCGGTTGATGAAGGCGGCAGGCAGGGCCAGCAGGAAATAGGCCCCGTAATAGGCGAATTGCACGAAGGATGCCTGCAGCGTGGTCATCGAGAAGATCCGCGAAAAGACCTGCACCAGCGGATCGGTCATGTTCGCCGCGATCCCCCATGCCGCAAAGCAGGTCACCAGCAGGGCGAAGGGCAGGCGCATACCCTGGTAAACGAAACTGGGTTTGGTCAACGTGACGATCCTCTCTTCCGCGTGCAAGCCGCTGGCCTCCTGCCACAGATTCGCGAAGGGGGCCACTGGCGATCGCATCAAAAAGGGGCGGGCGCGTGATGCGCCCGCCCCATCGGGGTCGTCGGTCGGGATGCCGCCTATTCGAACTTGCGGATATCGCCGGATTTCAGGCGGCCCAGATAGCGGTTCATCTCGGCCTTGACGATCGGCATCAGCAGATACAGCGCGATGATGTTGGGCACCGCCATGGCGAAAATCATCGCATCCGAGAAGTCGATGACCGGACCCAGACCCGCCGAAGCGCCGATGACGACGAAGATGCAGAAGATGATCTTGAAGACCAGTTCCTTGGTCTGGCCTTCGCCAAAGAGGAAGGTCCAGGCCTTCAGGCCGTAATAGCTCCACGAGATCATGGTCGAGAAGGCGAAGAGCACGACGGCCAGCACCAGCACATAGCGGAACCACCCGAACGAGCTGCTGAAGGCGGCCGAGGTCAGCGCCACGCCGGTGTTGTCGCCCACCGTGCGGATCGCGTTGCCGGATTCGTTCAGGATGAACATGCCGGTTTCGGGATCGGTGATCAGCTGGCCGGTGATGATGATGACCAGCGCGGTCATGGTGCAGATCACCACGGTGTCGATGAAGGGTTCCAGCAGAGAGACGAAGCCCTCGGTCACGGGTTCCTTGGTGCGCACGGCGCTGTGGGCGATGGCGGCGGACCCGATGCCGGCCTCGTTCGAGAAGGCGGCGCGGCGGAAGCCCTGGATCAGTGCGCCGATGGCCCCGCCGACCACGCCGTCATTGGTGAAGGCGCCCGCGAAGATCTGGCCGAAGGCCGAGCCGATCATGTCATAGTTCATCACGATGATGATCAGCGCCGTGCCGACATAAAGCGCGGCCATGAAGGGCACGATCTTTTCGGTCACGCTGGCGATGGATTTCAGGCCGCCCACGATGACCAGGAAGACGATGACCGCCATGACAAGACCGGTGATCCAGCCGGGATAGTCGCCCACCACGTTGATGATCTGGGCATGGGCCTGGTTGGCCTGGAACATGTTCCCGCCGCCGAAGCTGCCCAGGATGCAGAAGATCGCGAAAAGGACCGCCAGGATCTTGCCGCCCGGCAGGCCGCGTTCGGCAAAGCCCTTGGTCATGTAGTACATCGGGCCGCCCGACACGGTGCCGTCGGCGTATTCGTTGCGGTATTTCACCCCAAGCGTACATTCGGTGAACTTGGACGCCATGCCCAGCAGGCCCGCAAGGATCATCCAGAAGGTCGCCCCCGGTCCGCCGATGCCCACGGCCACCGCGACGCCCGCGATGTTGCCAAGGCCGACCGTGCCCGACAGGGCGGTGGTCAGGGCCTGGAAATGGCTGACCTCGCCCGCGTCATTGGGGTCGGAGTAATCGCCGCGCACCAGCGCGATCGCGTGGCCGAAGCAGCGCAGCTGGACCAGGCCGAAATACAGCGTGAAGATGACCGCCGCGATCACCAGCCAGCCGACGATCCAGGGAAAGGACGTGCCGGGAAAGTTGGAAAAGATCAGGCTGACGAACCAGCCCGTCGAATTGGCAAAGGCCGCGTTGATGGATTCGTCGATCCCCTGCGCGGCGGCCGGTCCTGCGGCCAGGCTGGCCGCCATGCCCGCCGTCATCAGCGCCTTCGTGGTGTGTTTCATGATTTCGCTATCCTTGTTGATGACGCGCATGCAGGCTCAGGGGACGATGACGACGGGAACCGGCGCGACCTGCGCCAGCGTCGCCGCGACCGACCCGAAGATGCGGGTGGCAAAGCCCGAATTGCCCATCCTGCCGATGAAGATCATCGCGCCATCGGATTCCTTGGCGACGCGGCAGAGCGTTTCGGCGATATGGCCGTAGCGCATGGTCGTCTCGAAGGGGATGCCTGCTTGCTCCATGCGCGTCATCACGGGGCGCATGACGGCCGTTTCGGCGCGCAGCAGTTCCTCCTTGCGGCGGCGGTGGCGTTCTTCCAGCTCGCTTGGGGTCAGGAAGCTGTAGGGCGACCATTCCAGCACATGGGCGATCAGCAGGCTGTCCCCTTGTGCCTGCGCGCGTGAGATGGCGAAATCAAGCGCCCGCAGCGATGCATCGCTGCCGTCGAAACCGACGACCAGTTTGCGTGACATCTTACCCTCATCTGTTGGTTTTCGTTTTATTATGTTGGTGCTGAAAGGATAGGCACAGCTTTCGCCAAGGGCCAGAGAAAATGTAGCGATACATATCCCGCGACCCCGGCATCGGGCGAACTGCTTGTGTCGCGGGCAGGGCCGGGGCGGGGTGCGGCAGTCGGGCGATGCCGCCGGGCGGATGAATTTTTGTCTTTTCAATCACCGGTCGGGCCTGCATATTCGGCCCCATGATCCGGAAGCACCAGATATCCGCCGCCATGCTAGCGCCCCGAGGGGCGCTTCCGGCCGTGCATCTCCGTGGTCTGTTGCGTCTTACGCTGCGCTGAGCGGGTCGTCCGGGCCGCCGCTCAGTCAGGTCATGGCCCGGGTCCCAACCCCAGACACGCAGGAAGCCCCATGCGGGCCGTAAGAAAGACAGACAGATGACCGACAAGAACCGCGTCGTGATTTTCGACACCACGCTTCGCGACGGCGAACAATCCCCCGGCGCCACCATGTCCCATGCCGAAAAGCTGGAAATCGCCTCCATGCTGGACGAGATGGGCGTCGATGTGATCGAAGCCGGCTTTCCCATCGCATCCGAAGGTGATTTCGCCGCCGTTTCCGAGATTGCGAAACTGGCCAAGACCAGCGTCATCTGCGGCCTGGCCCGCGCGCAGATCCCCGATATCGACCGCTGCTGGGAGGCCGTGAAGCATGCCCGCCAGCCGCGCATCCACACCTTCATCGGCACCTCGCCCCTGCACCGCGCCATTCCGAACCTGGACATGGACCAGATGGCCGAGCGGATCGAACAGACCGTCAGCCATGCCCGCAACCTGTGCGACAATGTCCAATGGTCGCCCATGGACGCCACCCGGACCGAGCATGACTACCTGTGCCGCGTGGTGGAAATCGCCATCAAGGCGGGGGCCACGACGATCAACATCCCCGACACCGTCGGCTATACCGCGCCGCGCGAAAGTGCCCAGCTGATCCGCATGCTGCTGGAACGCGTGCCGGGCGCGGATGACATCATCTTCGCCACGCATTGCCACAACGACCTGGGCATGGCGACCGCCAACGCCCTGGCCGCCGTCGAAGCGGGTGCCCGCCAGATCGAATGCACCATCAACGGCCTGGGCGAACGCGCCGGCAACACCGCGCTGGAGGAGGTGGTGATGGCGATGCGGGTCCGCAATGACATCATGCCGTTCCAGACGGGCATCGACACCACCAAGATCATGGGCATCTCGCGCCGCGTGGCCTCGGTGTCGGGTTTCCCGGTGCAGTTCAACAAGGCCATCGTCGGCAAGAACGCCTTTCTGCACGAATCGGGCATCCACCAGGACGGCGTGCTGAAGAATGTCGAGACCTTCGAGATCATGCGCCCCGCCGATATCGGCCTGACCGAGAACAACATCGCCATGGGCAAGCATTCGGGCCGCGCCGCCCTGCGCGCCAAGCTGGCCGATCTGGGATACGAGGTGGGCGACAACCAGCTGAAGGACATCTTCGTGCGGTTCAAGGCGCTGGCCGACCGCAAGAAGGAGGTCTTTGACGAGGATATCGTCGCGCTGGTGCTGGACGCCGCCGCCAACACCCAGGACGACCACCTGCAGGTCAAGCATCTGCGCGTGATCTGCGGCACGGACGGCCAGTCGGCGCAGCTGACCATGACGGTCGACGGCGTGGAAAAGCAGGCCGAAACCACCGGCGACGGCCCGGTCGACGCCTGTTTCAAGGCCGTGCGGCAGATCTTTCCGCACGAGGCGCGGCTGCAGCTTTACCAGGTGCACGCCGTGACCGAGGGCACCGACGCGCAGGCCACCGTCAGCGTCCGCATGGAGGAGGAGGGCCGCATCGTCACCGGCCAGGCCGCCGACACGGACACGATCCTGGCATCGGTCAAGGCCTATGTCGGCGCGCTGAACCGGCTGATCCTGCGCCGCGCGATGACCGGTCAGGGCAGCGACGCCAAGCAGATCAGCATGTATTCGCACTGATCGATCAAGGCCCGTTTCCGTCGCGGAACGGGCCCTTTTCCCGCGCGCAAGAAGCCGCCTTTGCCGTGTTTCGCGTGTATCGGGGCTTTTCGCCTGCGGGTCAGGGTTCTATACGGGGCCAAGCCTGCAGGGGCGATTCAGGGCCGTTCACGGTCCCAAGACTGATTTCAAAGCAGGGCAGGCCGGGCCAACCGGCACGAAAAGGATACGGGCATGGCATTCGGCGGTTTGTTTTCGACCGACATCGCAATCGACCTGGGGACGGCGAACACGCTGATCTATGTCAAGGGCAAGGGCATCATCCTGAACGAACCCTCGGTCGTGGCCTATCACGTCAAGGACGGCAAGCGTCAGGTTCTGGCCGTGGGCGAGGACGCCAAGCTGATGCTGGGCCGCACGCCCGGCAGCATCGAGGCCATCCGCCCGATGCGCGAAGGGGTCATCGCCGATTTCGACAGCGCCGAACAGATGATCAAGCACTTCATCAAGAAGGTGTTCAAGCGCACGACCTTTTCCAAGCCCAAGATCATCGTCTGCGTCCCCCACGGCGCGACCCCGGTTGAAAAGCGCGCGATCCGCCAGTCGGTCCTGTCCGCAGGCGCGCGCAAGGCCGGTCTGATCGCGGAACCGATCGCTGCGGCCATCGGCGCCGGCATGCCCATCACCGAACCGACCGGCAGCATGGTCGTCGATATCGGCGGCGGCACCACCGAGGTGGCGGTCCTGTCGCTGGGCGACGTGGTCTATGCGCGCTCGGTCCGGATCGGTGGCGACCGGATGGACGAATCGATCATCAACTATCTGCGCCGCAACCAGAACATGCTGATCGGCGATTCGACCGCCGAACGCATCAAGACCAGCATCGGCACCGCCCGCATGCCCGATGACGGGCGCGGCGCCACGCTGATGGTGCGCGGCCGCGACCTGCTGAACGGCATCCCCAAGGAGATCGAGGTCAGCCAGGCGATGATCGCCGAGGCCCTGACCGAGCCGGTCCAGGCGATCTGCGAGGCCGTGATGGTCGCGCTGGAAGCGACCCCGCCGGACCTGGCCGCCGACATCGTCGACCGGGGCGTGATGCTGACCGGCGGCGGCGCGATGCTGGGCGAACTGGACCTGGCGCTGCGCGAGCAGACCGGCCTGTCGATCAGCCTGGCCGATCAACCCATGAGCTGCGTCGCGCTTGGCACCGGCAAGGCCCTGGAATTCGAAAAGCAGCTGCGCCACGTCATCGACTACGACAGCTGATCTGCCCATGCGGAGTTCCTGAATGGCCCGCAAAGGACCAGATTTCGCCACCCCTGTCCGGCGCATCCTGATTGCGGTGATGGCGCTTGCGCTGCTGGCGCTGTTCCTGTTCTGGCGCATCGACAGCCCGCGCGCCGAACAGATGCGCACCGCCATGATCGACCGGATCGTGCCACGTTTCGAATGGGCGCTGGTGCCCGTGACCCGCGTCTCTGAAATGGTCGCGGGCTTCCAGAGCTATGCCCGGCTTTACGAACAGAACCAGGAACTGCGCCGCGAATTGCAGCGCATGTCCGCCTGGAAAGAGGCCGCCGTCCAGCTGGAACAGGAAAACAGCAAGCTTCTGGCACAGAACAATGTCCGCCTGGACCCGGCGCTGACCAGCGTGACGGGGGTGGTGACGATGGACAGCGGTTCGGCGTTCCGGCAATCGGTGCTGCTGAACGTGGGGGCGCGCGACGGCATCATCGAAGGCTGGGCCACGATGGACGGCCTGGGCCTGGTGGGCCGGATCGCGGGCGTCGGACAGCGCAGCAGCCGGGTCGTGCTGCTGACGGACCCGTCGTCGCGCATCCCGGTCGTGGTGCAGCCGACGGGCGAACGCGCGTTGGCCACGGGGGACAACACGCCGCTGCCATTGCTGGAATTCATCGAATCGGGCGACAATGTGCGGCCGGGCGACCGGATCGTCACCTCGGGCGATGGCGGGGTATTTCCGCCGGGGTTGCTGGTGGGGCAGGTGGCGCAGGGGACGGACGGGCGGATGCGCGTCCGCATGGCCGCCGATTACGGGCGGCTGGAATTCCTGCGCGTCCTGCGCTCCCATCCCGCCGAAGCCGTGGTCGACACCACCGCCGTCATCCGCCGCGGCCCCGAGGGCTTCATCGGCCCGATGCTGCCCGACAGCCCCGTCGAGGCGGCCTCGGCGACCGATGCACTGGATCCGGGCACCGCGCCATGATCCAGTTGCCAAGCCGCAGCTTCGTGACCGGCACGGCGGTGTTCCTGCTGTCGGCGGCGGTGCTGCTGTTCATCCGGCTGCTGCCGCTGAAGGGCGGCATCATGGGTTGGCCCGGACCCGACATGACGCTGGCGCTGATCCTGGCCTGGGTGCTGCGCCGCCCCGACCAGCTGTCGGCACCGGTCATCGTGATCGCCGTCCTGATCGAGGATATCCTGCTGATGCGCCCGCTTGGCCTGTGGACCGCCTTCGTCCTGATGGGCAGCGAGGCCGCACGACTTCGCGAGCACCGTTGGCGTGATCAGCCTTTCATGGTTGAATGGGTCAGGGTGACGACCCTGATCGGCCTGATGATGCTGGGAAACCGCTTGGTCCAGATCCTGTTCGTTCTGCCGGTGCCGGCACTGGGACAGGTCATCCTGCAATTCCTGGCCACCGTGCTGGCCTATCCTCTGGTGATCTTTGCCGCGCGCTGGCTTTTGGGTCTGCGCCGCACGGGTCGCCCCGAGGGCGCGTAAGAAGGGTTCCGGGATGAAGAAATCTCAACGCGATATCGTCGACAGCAATCGGGGCATCACCCGTCGCGGACTGCTTCTGGCCGGGATCCAGGTCGGCACGGTGACGACGCTGGCGCTGAAGATGCGGTCGATGCAGCTGGACCATGCCGATGAATACCGGATGCTGGCGGATGGCAACTCGATCAAGATCCGCCTGCTGCCGCCGTCGCGCGGGCTGATCCTGGACCGGAACGGCCTGATCGTGGCGGGGAACGAACAGAATTACCGTGTCACCCTGACCCGCGAGGAAGCGGGCGGCGATGTCGAGCCGGTGCTGCAGCGGCTGGCCCAGCTGATCCCGATCAGCGATGCCCGCATGGCCGAACTGCGCGACGAATTTTCAAAGCGCAGCGCCATCACCCCGATCGTGCTGGCCGATCGCCTGTCTTGGGAACAGTTCAGCACCATCGCCGTCAACGCGCCGTCCCTGCCGGGGGTCACGCCGGAATCGGCGCTGTCGCGCGCCTATCCGCGGGCAGGCGATCTGGCGCATGTCATGGGCTATGTCGGTCCGGTATCCGATTACGACCTGTCGCGGATCGAGGATCCGGACCCGGTCCTGCGCCTGCCGGATTTCCAGCTGGGCAAGATCGGCGTCGAAGGCCGGCTTGAGGAAGTGCTGCGCGGCAAGGCCGGCGCCCGCCGGGTCGAGGTCAACAGCACCGGCCGAGAGATGCGCCAGCTGTCGCGCCAGGAAGGCGAACAGGGCGCCACGGTCCAACTGACCGTCGATGCCCAGCTGCAGAATTACTGCGCGCAGCGCATGGGCCAGGAAAGCGCCGCCGCCGTCGTCATGGATTGCCACACGGGCGAGCTGGTCGCCATCTGTTCATCCCCGAGTTTTGATCCGAACAAGTTCGTGCGCGGCATTTCCAGCACGGATTACCGCGGTCTGATGGATCACGACCACCGCCCCCTGGCCGACAAGACGGTGCAGGGCGTCTATCCGCCGGGTTCGACCTTCAAGCTGGTGACGCTGCTGGCGGGGCTGGAATCGGGCGTCATCAATGCCGGCAGCCGGTTCTTCTGCCCGGGCTATACCGAACTGGGCGGCCGCCGCTTCCATTGCTGGAGCCGGGGCGGCCACGGTTCGGTCGACGCGGTCAAGAGCCTCGAGGAAAGCTGCGACGTCTATTATTATGAACTGGCGCAGCGGGTCGGCATCGACCGGATCGCCGTGATGGCGCGCAAGCTGGGCATCGGGGTCAAGCACGACCTGCCCATGTCGGCGGTGTCCGAAGGCATCGCCCCCGACAGGGCCTGGAAGAAGGCCCGTTACGACCAGGCCTGGCAGATCGGCGACAGCCTGAACGCCTCGATCGGGCAGGGCTATGTACTGGCATCGCCCCTGCAACTGGCGGTGATGACGGCGCGGGTCGCATCGGGCCGGGTGATCGAACCGCAGCTGATCCGGTCGGTGGACGGGGTCAAGAAGATCGCATCCGATTTTCCGCCGCTGGACATCAGCGAATCCTCACTGCGGGTGGCGCGTGCGGGGATGGACGCGGTGATGAACAGCGCCCGCGGCACCGCCCGCAAGGCCCGGATCGAACGCGAGGACTGGCGCATGGTCGGCAAGACCGGCACCAGCCAGGTGCGCAACATCACCGCCGCCGAACGGGCGCGGGGGGTGATCTCCAACGACCAGCTGCCCTGGGAACGTCGCGACCACGCGCTGTTCGTCTGCTATGCCCCCTACGAGGCCCCGCGCTATGCCGTGTCGGTGGTGGTGGAACATGGCGGCGGCGGGTCCACCGTCGCGGCCCCCATCGCCCGCGACATCCTGCTGTTCGCGCTGAACGGCGGCCTGCCACCGCTGGATTCCGTTCCCTCGAACCAGCGGGCCGACATGGAAGCGCGCCACAACGCCATGCAGCTTTACAAGCCCGAGGCTCCGCGCCCCGGCCGCAGCCGCGCCTGAGGGGCCCATGTCATATCTGGACTATCAAGTCGCACAGGTCCCCACCGGGCTGCGCAAGGTCTTCTTCATCAACTGGCCGCTGGTCCTTCTGATCACCGCCGTCTGCTGCATCGGTTTCCTGATGCTCTATTCCGTGGCCGGCGGTCAGATCGAAACCTGGGCGCAGCCGCAGATGTACCGCTTTGCCGTCGGCATGGTCATCATGCTGGGGCTGGCCTTCGTACCGATGTGGTTCTGGCGCGGAATTTCGGTGTCGGCCTATGTGGTCTGCTTCCTGCTGCTGGTGGCGGTGGACCTGTTCGGGGCGATCGGCATGGGCGCACAGCGCTGGATCGATATCGGACCGATCCGCGTCCAGCCGTCCGAGCTGATGAAGATATCCCAGGTGCTGCTGCTTGCGGCCTATTACGACTGGCTGGACCTGAAAAAGGTGTCGCGCCCGCTTTGGGTGCTGATCCCGGTGGTGCTGATCCTGGCGCCGACGGGGCTGGTGCTGATGCAGCCCGACCTGGGCACGTCGATCATGCTGATCACCGGGGGCGGCATCGTGATGTTCGCCGCCGGCGTGTCGCTGTGGTATTTCGGGGCGGTGATCGGGGCGGGGGTTGGCCTGGTCTATGCCGTGATGCATTCGCGCGGCACCGACTGGCAACTGCTGAAGGATTATCAGTATCGCCGCATCGACACCTTCCTGGACCCCACCGCCGACCCCTTGGGCGCGGGCTATAACATCATCCAGAGCCAGATCGCACTGGGGTCGGGGGGCTGGTCGGGGCGCGGCTTCATGCAGGGGACGCAATCGCGGCTGAATTTCCTGCCCGAAAAGCATACCGACTTCATCTTCACCGTCCTCTCCGAGGAGTTCGGCTTTATCGGGGCCTTCTCGCTGCTGGCGCTCTATATGCTGATCGTGGGGTTCTGCCTCTATTCGGCGCTGTCGAACCGCGACCGTTTTGCCAGTCTGATCACCATCGGCATCAGCGGGACGTTCTTTTTGTATTTCGCCATCAACATGGCCACGGTGATGGGGCTGCTGCCCGCCAAGGGGTCGCCCCTGCCACTGGTCAGCTATGGCGGCACGTCGCTGATGATCCTGATGCTGGGCTTTGGCCTGGTGCAATCCGCCCATGTCCACAGACCGAGGTGACGTCATGAAGGTCCGCTTTTCCGCATCCCCCGCATCCTGGGACGAATGGGCACCCGCCCTCCGCGCCGCCGATCCGGGCATCGACCTGCATCGCGACGGTGATCCCGCCAGCTTCGATGCCATCATCTATGCCCCCGGCGGCGACATCACCGATTTCACGCCCTATCGGAACGTCTGCCTTGTCCAGAGCCTTTGGGCCGGGGTCGAACGGATCGTCACCAACGATACCCTGACCCAGCCCCTGGCGCGGATGGTCGATCCGGGTCTGGCGCAGGGCATGGCCGAATATTGCACGGGTTGGGCGATGCGGGCGCATCTGGGGATGGACGGCTATGGCCAGAACGGCATCTGGCGGAACGGCCATATCCCGCCGCTGGCCTCGGAACGCCCGGTTACCATCCTGGGGGTGGGCGAGCTGGGGCGCGCCACGGCGGCCATGCTGGGCGCGGTCGGCTTTCCCGTCACCGGCGTCAGCCATTCGGGTCGCGCCGTGCCGGGGATCGCCATGCATCCGCTGGCCGACCTGGACGAGGTGCTGGCCGGATCGCAGATCGTGATCTGCCTGCTGCCCGACACGGCCGATACACGAAACCTGCTGAATGCGCGCAGGCTGGCCCTGCTGCCCAAGGGGGCATGGATCATCAATGCCGGGCGCGGCACGCTGATCGACGATGATGCGCTGCTGCAGGGCCTGCGGGACGGGCGCCCGGCCCATGCGGTGCTGGACGTCTTTCGGTCGGAACCCCTGGCCCCCGATCATCCATTCTGGACGCATCCCGGCATCACGGTCACGCCCCATGTCGCCGCAGACACCCGTCCCGCGACGGCGGCTCCGGTCGCGGTGCAAAACCTGCGGCGCGCCATGCAGGGCCAGCCGGTCGACAACCTGGTGGATCGCGCCAAGGGTTACTGAGGGGGCTGCCGGTCCAGGTCGGGCCGGACATCCCCATCGCCCGGACGGTCGCGCAGGGCGGCCGCGCGTTGCAGCGCCAGCGCCGCGGCACGCTGCGATGCGCGCTCGATCCGGTCGGCCATCTTTTTTTCCCGCCGCCGCTGATAGGCGCGAAAGACCGGCACGGTCACGTAATGCACCCCGACCGACACGACCAGCCCCAGGATCGTGCCGCCCACCACATAGGGCCAGAAGATCTCAAAGAAGAAATCATGCAGCATGTTCCAATGCGCGACCTTGGGGCCGAACATGGACTGGATGTTGTGCCAGATCTCGCTGGTGGCGCGGGAGAATTCGCGAAAGATGAAATGCGGCGACAGATCGCCCTCAAGGCCCAGGATGTGGCGCCCCACCGCGGTCGAGGCGAAGGCGATGAAGGGCAGGGTGACCGGATTGCCGACAAAGGTCGCCAGCAGAGCCGCCAAGATGTTGCCGCCGATGATCCAGGCCGTCGCCGCCGCCGACAGGAAATGGAACCCGAAAAGCGGCGTGAAGGACACGAAGACACCGGACGCCACACCGCGCGCGATGCGATGCGGGTGGTCGGGCAGGCGGCGCAGACGGTACATGACATAGCGCGTCGCGCGACCCCATCCGCCACGGGGATAGATCATCTCGCTGGCGATCTGCCCGTAGCTGCGCGGTTTGCGTCTTTTGAACAAGTGACACCCGATCTGTGATGGTCACGGACCTCAACAACGGTCCCAAGGCCCTAGGGTTTCAGCGCAGGGTCGCGAATGCGTTCGACATGGGCAACATCGCTTTCCGCCTCCAGCGCGGTCAGCAGGTTGTGCAGGTGTTCGTGGTCCCGCAATTCCAGATCGACCTCGATGCGATAGAAATCCGACTTGCGCGTGATGAATTCCAGGTTCGAGATATTCGCCCCCTGCGCGCCGATCAAGGTGCAGATGCGCCCCAGCACGCCCGCGTCGTGACGGATGGTCAGGTGCAGCATGGTGGAATAGGCGGCGGGGTGACGCCCCTCGCGCCATTGCAGATCGACCCAACGATCGGGGCTGTCCTCGAATTCGGCCAGCACGGGGCAGTCGATGGCATGGATGACCACGCCCGCCCCGCGATAGGTGATGCCCACGATGCGTTCGCCCGGCAAGGGGTTGCAGCAGGGCGCGCGCTTGAAATTGGCGTCGGCTTCCAAGCCCGCGAAGGGACGTTCGCTGTCGATCTCGTCGTGGTGATCGACCAGTTCGGGATAAAGAACCCCCAGAACCTCCTTGGCGGAATTCTCGGCGCTGCCGATGCGGGCCAGAAGCTCTTCAGCGGAAGGCAGGCTCATCTGCTTGGCGGCGGTGCGCAGCGCCTTGTCGGTCACCTTGCGCCCGACATGTTCAAAGCTGACGCGCACCAGTTCGCGCCCCAACCGGATGAAGCGGTCGCGGTCTTCCTCGCGCAGAGACCGCCGGATCGCGGCCTTGGCACGGCCGGTGACCACGATGTCCAGCCAGGTCATCTGCGGGCGCTGGCCGCTGGCGGCGATGATCTCGACCGACTGGCCGTTGCGCAGGCGCGTCCACAGCGGCACGCGGATGCCGTCGATCTTGGCCCCGACGCAGGAATTGCCAAGCCGCGTGTGGATCGCATAGGCGAAATCGATCGGCGTCGCGCCGCGCGGCAGCTGCATCACGTCGCCCTTGGGCGTGAAGCAGAAGACCTGGTCCTGGTACATCTCCATCTTGACATGTTCCAGGAACTCGTTGTGGTCCTCGGTGTCGAAGCGGTCGTTCAGGCTGGCGATCCATTCGGCCGGATCGACGGCAAAGGGGTTCCGGGTGCGCACGCCATCGCGATAGGCCCAATGCGCGGCGACGCCGGCCTCGGCGACCTCGTGCATCTGGCGGGTCCGGATCTGCACCTCGACCCGCTTGCCGTCACGCCCGGATACCGTGGTGTGGATCGAGCGGTAGCCGTTCGATTTCGGCTGGCTGATGTAATCCTTGAACCGCCCCGGCACGGCGCGCCAGCGATGATGGATGACGCCCAAGACGCGATAGCAGTCCATTTCGCTGCGCGTGATGATGCGGAAACCATAGATGTCGGACAGCCGCGAAAAGGCCAGCTGCTTTTCCTGCATCTTGCGCCAGACGCTGAAGGGCTTCTTGGCACGGCCGAAGACGTCGGCGTCGATGCCTTCGCGTTCCAGTTCGGCGCGGATGTCGGTGGTGATCTGGCCGATGATGTCGCCGCTGTCCTTCTGCAGGCTGACAAAGCGGCGGATGATCGAACTGCGGGCTTCGGGGTTGATGACCTTGAAGGCCAGGTCCTCCAGCTCCTCGCGCATCCACTGCATGCCCATCCGGCCCGCCAGGGGGGCGTAGATGTCCATCGTCTCGCGCGCCTTCTTGACCTGCTTGTCGGGACGCATGGACCGGATGGTGCGCATGTTGTGCAGCCGGTCGGCCAGCTTGACCAGAATGACCCGCATGTCGCGCGACATGGCCATGAAAAGCTTGCGGAAGTTCTCGGCCTGCTTGGACTGGGTGCTGGACAGTTCCAGGTTGGTCAGCTTGGTCACGCCATCGACAAGCTCGGCGATCTCGGGGCTGAACATGCCCGCGACCTCTTCCTTGGTCGAGCGGGTGTCCTCGATCGTGTCGTGCAGGAGGGCGGTGATGATGGTGGCATCATCCAGCCGCATTTCCGTCAGGATGGCGGCGACGGCAATGGGATGGGTGAAATAGGGTTCGCCGGAATGGCGGAACTGGCCCTCATGCATCCGCATGCCATATTCATAGGCGTCGCGGATCAGGGCGGCATTGCTGCGCGGGTTGTAGTTTCGCACCAGGGCAAGCAGATCCTCGACGTCAATCATGATAGTGTCGAAGACCTCGTCTGCCCTGTGCTTTCGTGCGTTCGTATCAGCCGCGCTGGTTGGCTTCCAGCATCATCCGCAGCATCCGCTCTTCCGATTCCTCGTCGGCGGGCTTGGGACGATCCACTTCGGCACCCAGCAGAAGCGCCATGGCGTCTTCTTCCGGCTCGTCGACCTCGATCTGGGTCTGGGTCGATTCGATCATCCGCTCGCGCAGCTCATCGACGGGTTGGGTTTCGTCCGCGATCTCGCGCAGGGCGACGACCGGGTTCTTGTCGTTGTCACGATCGACGGTCGGCGCGGAGCCGGCCGTGATTTCGCGGGCGCGATGCGAGGCGAGCATCACCAGATCAAAGCGGTTGGGAACTTTGTCGACGCAGTCTTCAACCGTTACGCGGGCCATGAATCACCTGTGCAGTTGCGAATCGGATATTCGGGGCGAAAAAGGACTGATGGTCAGAACCGGGCCGATTGTCAAGCCAAAGCCGGGAAATCGGCGGGGTTCAGGGGCATCATTCCCGCCATCGCATCATCGGGCAGCCGGGCCAGCATCCGGGTGACGGACCGCCCGGTCAGGGGGTGGCGCCATTCCGGCGCGATTTCGGCCAGGGGACCAAGAACAAAGCCGCGATCCTGCAGCCGCGGGTGGGGCAGGATCAGCCGGTCGGGCGCGCGACGGCGCTGCTGATCGGGGGCCAGATCGATCCAGTGGCGCAGCGTGTCGGCATCGGGGGCGATCTTGTCGTCCAATGCGATCAGGTCCAGATCCAGCACCCGCGCCGACCAGCGGCCCGTGCTGCGGTCGCGACCGAAATCTGCTTCGATCGCATGCAACGCCTCCAGCAGAGGCTCGGCCGGCAACGAGGACGCGATCACCGCCACGGCATTGGCGAAATCGGGCCCGGAACCCGCGGGAAAGGCCGGCGTTCGCCAGAAGCGGCTGACAGAAGATATTGAAATTTCAGGGTGTTCGTGCAAGGTGATCAATGCGCTGCGCAAGCTGGCCCAAAGGTCCTGCGCCGGTCCGGGAATATTTGCGCCAAGCGCAACGATACCAAAAGACAGGTTAACCATAGTTTATCCTTCGTCCTACAGATAACATGGCGTGATTTGAATACGAACGGGTCCCTCACCCCGCACGTGCGATAGGCGCCTTGATCTTGCAAGTCCATCAAAGGCAACAAAATGTTTTACAAAGATGACAGATTGGCGATCTTCATAGACGGCGCAAATCTTTACGCGGCGGCGAAATCGCTGGGTTTCGACATTGACTACAAGCTGCTGCGCCAGGAATTCGACCGGCGCGGCAAGCTGACCCGCGCCTATTACTATACCGCCCTGGTCGAGGGCGACGAATATTCCCCGATCCGCCCGCTGGTCGACTGGCTGCATTACAACGGTTTCTGCGTGGTGACCAAGCCCGCCCGCGAATACACCGACGCCCAGGGCCGCCGCAAGATCAAGGGCAACATGGATATCGAGCTGACCGTCAACGCGATGGAATTGGCCCCCCATCTGGACCATATCGTCATCTTCTCGGGCGACGGCGATTTCCGTCCTCTGGTCGAGGCCCTGCAGCGGCAGGGCGTCCGCGTGTCGGTCGTGTCCACGATCCGCAGCCAGCCCCCGATGATCGCCGATGACCTGCGCCGCCAGGCCGACAATTTCATTGAACTGGAGGCCCTGCGCGACATCATCGGACGTCCGCCCCGCGAACCCCAGCAGGTCGAGACCTGATCGTCGGCCAGATCCCACCTGCGCCCGGCCGCTGGTCGGCGCTGGCCCTGATCTGCGCTGGCGTGATCGGGGCGATGGCCTGCTGGTTTTCGACCACGGCCATCGGTCCCGACCTGGCGGCGCATTGGGCGCTGTCCGACGGGCAGGCGGCCTGGCTGACGAATGCGGTGCAGATCGGCTTCGTGCTGGGGGCGCTGGCGTCGTCAGCCGTGAACCTGCCCGATATCATGGCGATGACGCGGCTGATCGCCATCGCCGCCACCCTGACCGCGCTGGCCAATGCCGCCGTCCTGTTGGAACCGGGTTTCGCTGGCCTGCTGCTGGCGCGTCTGGCCACCGGATTTGCGCTGGCGGGCGTCTATCCCCCGGCCTTGAAGCTGATGGCGACCTGGTTCGTCACCGGGCGCGGGCTGGCCATGGGGCTGCTGGTGGGCGCGCTGACGGTCGGATCGGCGGCGCCGCATCTGCTGCGCGCCTTGGGGCAGGGGCTGGATTGGCGGCTGGTCGTGGCGGGGGCCAGCATCGCCGCGTTCAGTTCGGCGGCGATCTTCGGCCTGGCCGTGCGCGAGGGGCCGCATGGTTTCGCCCGCGCCCGTTTCGATCCGCGCCAGACCCTGGCCGTGCTGCGCAATCGCCCGGTCCGCTTGGCCAATCTGGGTTATTTCGGCCATATGTGGGAGCTTTATGCCATGTGGGCCTGGTTCCTGTCCTTTGCCATCGCGGCCATGCAGGCAGGCCGGTTGCCTGCGGGCAGCGCCTCGGGGCTGACTTTCGCGGTGATCGCATCGGGGGTGAACGGCTGCGCGATCGGCGGCTGGCTGTCCGACCGGATCGGGCGTTGCCTGACCACGGCGGGCATGATGACGATATCGGGATGCTGCACGGTGCTAGTCTGCCTGGCATGGGGCGGCCCCGCCTGGCTGCTGGTGTTGGTGGCGATCATCTGGGGCATCAGCATCATCGGCGACAGCGCCCAGTTCTCGGCCGCCGTGACCGAACTGTCGGACCCGCGCCTTGTCGGAACGGCCCTGACGATGCAGCTGGCCCTGGGCTTTGCGCTGACGGTGGTCGCGATCTGGCTGATGCCGCATGTGGCGGCGCTGCTGGGGGGCTGGCGATGGGCCTTTCTGGCGCTGCTGCCCGGCCCGGTGATGGGGGTCTGGGCCATGATGCGCCTGCGCGGGCTGCCCCAGGCGGCGGCCATGGCGTCCGGGCGGCGTTGAAGAAGGGTGGTGGTGCGGACGGCGGGACTTGAACCCGCACTTCCTTACGGAAAACAGATTTTCGTACCACTTCGACTTTCGCCGCCGCCTTTCGGGCGTTCGTGGTCTGGACTATCCCTTCACCATCATCCCGCAAGGGGTCCCAGGTGCCGCCCGTCTAGTCTCTACACCTTCCCGACAGGTCGGGCTTGGCTCGGGATTGGCACGGGGGGCGACCCCCACAGCTTTCCCCGAATTTGAGCGGTTCTACTCCGCCGGTTTCCCGACGGGCACTCCAAAACTTAAAGTCTGGTGCGTCTACCGATTTCGCCACGTCCGCGTGACCGTCTTGGCATATCGCAAACCCCGCCCCCTTCGGCAAGGGACTTGATGAAGTTCATGCATCAAAAGGGGAACTGCGATCCTTTCCGCAAGTTGAAGCCCCAGATGCGCCAGCAGCACGAGGAGGCCAGCATGTCCGACATCACCGACCAGCACGGCAACGCAGGCGAATTGCACCAAAGAGGTGGCGACACGCTGACCACCAACCAGGGCATTCCCATTTCCGACAATCAGAACAGCCTGAAGGCCGGAGCGAAGGGTCCGACGCTGCTAGAAGATTTTGTTCTTCGCGAAAAGATTTTCCATTTTGACCACGAGCGGATCCCGGAGCGGATCGTCCACGCCCGCGGTTCGGGCGCGCATGGCTATTTCGAATGCACCGACCCGATCCCCGAGCTGACCTCGGCCAGTCTTCTGTCGAAGAAGACCAGGATCCCGGTCTTCACGCGTTTTTCCACCGTGGCGGGCGGCGCAGGCAGCGTCGATACGCCCCGCGACGTGCGCGGTTTCGCCGTGAAGTTCTATACCGAGGAAGGCAATTGGGACCTTGTCGGCAACGACATCCCCGTCTTTTTCATTCAGGACGCGATCAAGTTCCCCGACCTGATCCATTCGGTCAAGATGGAGGCCGACAAGGGCTATCCCCAAGCCGCCAGCGCGCATGACACCTTTTGGGATTTCGTGTCGCTGATGCCGGAATCGATGCACATGGTCATGTGGGCCATGTCCGACCGCGGCATTCCGCGCAGCCTGCGCATGATCGAGGGTTTCGGCATCCACACCTTCCGGCTGGTCAATGCCGAGGGCAAGTCCACCTTCGTCAAGTTCCACTGGAAGCCTAAGCTGGGCCTGCAGAGCCAGGTCTGGAACGAGGCCGTCAAGACCGCTGGCGCGAACCAGGATTACCATCGTCAGGACCTGTGGGAGGCCATCGAGGCCGGCGATTACCCCGAATGGGAACTGGGCATCCAGACCTTCGACGCCGAATGGGCCGCCAAGCAGCCCTATGACGTGCTGGATTCGACCAAGCTGATCCCCGAAGAGGACATTCCCGTCCGCATCGTGGGGCGCATGGTTCTGGACCGCAATCCGGACAACTTCTTTGCCGAGACCGAGCAGGTGGCCTTCTGCCCCGCCAATATCGTGCCCGGCATCGATTTCACCGATGACCCGCTGCTGCAGGGCCGCCTGTTCAGCTATCTGGATACGCAGAAGTCGCGTCTGGGGACGGCGAATTTCCACCAGATCCCGATCAATGCGCCGAAATGCCCGATGCACAACTTCCAACGTGACGGCATGATGCAGATGGCGGTGCCGAAGGGCCGTGCCAATTACGAGCCCAACAGCCTGGACCAGGCGGGCGAAGATCCCGGCCCCCGCGCCACGGATCAGGGCTTCAAGACGGTCGAGAAGATGACCGATCTGGGCTATGAACCCGACCAAAAACTGCGGGTGCGCCCCGAATTGTTCGGCGATCACTACAGCCAGGCGCGCTTGTTCTATCGCAGCCAGACCGAACCCGAACAGCGCCACATCGCCGACGCGATCACCTTCGAGCTGTCAAAGGTGGGTCTGGGTCACGTGATCCAGCGCGTGCTGGGCCACCTGCGCGTCATCGACGAAGAACTGGCCGAGATGGTCGCCGAAGGTCTGGCCGAGGATCTGCCCGAGGCCGCCAAGCCGCATCGTGCGGTGGTCGACATGCCCGTTTCGGACGCGCTGTCGATCATGAAAAGCGCCAAGCATACCCTGAAGGGCCGTCATGTCGGCATCCTGATCGGCGATGGCGGCGATACGGCCAAGGCCGATGCCATCAAGGCGGCGGTCGAGGCCGAGGGCGGCATGGTCACCATGATCGCCAAGGAACGCGGCAAGGCCGAGGCTCAGCTGGCCGGCACGCCTTCGGTGCTGCTGGATGCGGTGGCGCTGGTGCTGGGGCAGGATGACGGGGCGAAATTCGCCAAGTACAAGCCGGCGATCGACTTCGTCTCGGATGCTTTCGCCCACCTGAAGGCCATCGGTTGCGACGATGCGGCGGCACCGCTGCTGAAGGCGGCAGGGGTTCAGCCCGACGAAGGGGTGACCGGGTTGGAAGCCGGTGCCTTCGTCAAGGCGGCGGCCAAGCGGTTCTATGCCCGCGAAGAAAAGCTGTGGTGATCTGATGCTTGGGGCATGGCCCCGGTGATCGCGGAAAGGGGCGGGCATGTGCCCGCCCCTTTTGCCATTCGGGCCTCAGCCATAGCTGCGGGTGGGGCGGTCGAAGACCTTGCGGCCCATCAGGCTGCCGACCAGATCGACCATCAGCTTGGCCGTGCGCCCGCGTTCGTCCAAAAACGGGTTCAGCTCGACCAGGTCCAGCGATGTCACCAGTTCGGATTCGTGCAGCAGCTCCATCACCAGATGGGCCTCGCGGAAGGTGGCGCCCCCGGGCACCGTGGTCCCCACCGCCGGCGCGATGGAAGGGTCCAGGAAATCCACGTCCAGGCTGACATGCAGCAGCCCGTTGGCATCACGCACCCGGTCAAGGAAGGTGCGCAGCGGCGCGACGATGCCCTGTTCGTCCAGGACGCGCATGTCGTTGACGGTGATGTCGGTGGGCTGCATGGCCGCCAGTTCGGCGGGATCGACGCTGCGGATGCCGAACATGCAGATGTTTTCGCCCGGGATCGGGGCCGGGAAGGGCGGGAAGGGATCAAAGCCCGGCTGGCCGTTGGCATAGGCCATGGGCGTGCCATGCAGGTTCCCCGACGTGGTCGAGGCGACGCTGTGGAAATCGCTATGCGCGTCCAGCCAGATCACGAATTGCGGACGGCCGATATTGGCGGCATGCGACGCGACCCCCGCCACGGTGCCCAGGGCCAGCGAATGATCGCCACCCATGATGATGGGCATGCCGTCGGGCAGGGCCGCCTGCGTGGCCTGCGACAGGGCGCGGGTCCAGGCGATGGTTTCGGGCAGGTGATGGACGGCGGGATTGTCGCAGGTCTGCTCGCCAGGCGCGTCGGGGGCGACGTCGCCCCGATCCTCGACGCTGTGGCCAAGGGCGGACAGGGTGCCTGCCAGCCCCGCGGTGCGATAGGCGGCAGGGCCCATCAGGCAGCCGGGGCGGCGCTGCCCTTCGTCCACGGGCGCGCCGATGAGGATGCAATGGGTCATCCGGATCTCCGTTATTGATATCGGGATAAGACCCGCGCCGGCGGGGAATGTCCACCGGTCGGCCTGGGGGCCGCCGGGACTTTGCCCCCGCATCCTGAGACGGGCGGGGGCGTGCTGGTCAAAAAGATGCCTGGGGTCGGCGGCCAGAGAGACGAACCGCGTTACCTGGGTAGCCCGGCCGGGGGCCGGGACAGCGTTGGCCTCAGCTGCGGACGCCCTTGAAGCGTTCCTCCCACTCGGCGCGATTGTCGTCCGAAATCTTGGCGAACAGCACCTCGGGGACGGTGAAGGCATGGCCTGCGGGCAGGGCCTGCAGGGCGGCGGCGACATCATCGGGCCAGCCGGCATCCTCCGCGTTCATCGCCGCAAGCGTCGATCTCGCCGCGAAGGGGATGAAGGGTTCCGACAGGACGCCGTAAAGGCGGATCAGGTTCAGGCCCATGCGGACCTGCATCGCGGCCTTGTCGGGATCGGTCTTGAAGGCCGCCCACGGGGCCGCCGATTGCAGGTATTCGTTGCCGCGCACCCAGATGCCGCGCAGTTCGGCCGAGGCCTTGCGGATCTCCATGTCGTTCATCATCCGCTCGTAATTGCGGATGCGGGTGGTCAGATCGGCGATCAGCTGGTCTTCCTCGGGGCCGTAGGCGGGGCTGTCGGGGACGGTTTCGCCGAACTTGCTGCGGCAGAACTTGGTGATGCGGCTGACGAAATTGCCCAGCACGTCGGCCAGATCCTTGTTCACCGATTGCTGGAAGTTTTCCCAGGTGAACTCGCTGTCGCCCGATTCGGGGGCGTGCGACAGCAGCCACCAGCGCCAGTAATCGGCAGGCAGGATCGACAGGGCGTGGTCCATGAAGACGCCGCGCCCCTGGCTGGTCGAGAACTGACCGCCGTCATAGGTCAGATAGTTGAAGGACTTGATGTAATCGACCATCTTCCACGGCTCGCCCGACCCGATCAGGGTCGCGGGGAAGGACAGCGTGTGGAAGGGGACGTTATCCTTGCCCATGAACTGGGTATAGGTCACGTCCTCGGCGCCTTCGTCCTTGCGCCACCAGCTGCGCCAGTCGGCGTCGCTGCGACCGTTGGCATCGGCCCATTCGGCGGTGGCGGCGATATATTCGATGGGCGCGTCGAACCAGACATAGAAGACCTTGCCCTCCATCCCCGGCCAGTCCTTGTCGCCATGCTTGACCGGAACACCCCAGTCCAGATCGCGGGTGATGCCGCGATCCTGCAGGCCGTCGCCATCGTTCAACCATTTCCGGGCGATCGAGGTGGTCAGGATCGGCCAGTCGGTCTTGCTGTCGATCCAGGCGGCGATGTCGTCTTTCAGGGCGGACTGGCGCAGATACAGGTGCTTGGTCTCGCGCACCTCCAGGTCAGTGCTGCCGCTGATGGCGCTGCGCGGGTCGATCAGGTCGGTGGGGTCCAGCTGCTTGGTGCAGTTTTCGCACTGATCGCCGCGCGCCTTGTCGTAGCCGCAATTGGGGCAGGTGCCCTCGATATAGCGGTCGGGCAGATAGCGGCCGTCGGTGATGGAATAGACCTGCTTCTCGGACACTTCGCGGATATAGCCGCGATCGGCCAGCTGGCCCGCGAAATGCTGGGTCAGGGCGCGGTTGCGGTCGCTGCTGGAGCGTCCGTAATGGTCGAAGGACAGCCCGAAGCCGCGCGCCAGTTCGGCCTGTTCGGCATGCATCCGCGCGCAGTAATCGGCCACGGCCTCGCCGGTCTTGGCGGCGGCCAGCTCGGCGGGGGTGCCATGTTCGTCGGTGGCGCAGATGAACATCACCTCGTGGCCGCGGGCGCGCTGATAGCGGGCGAACAGGTCGGCGGGCAGCTGGGACCCGACAAGGTTCCCCAGATGCTTGATGCCGTTGATATAGGGCAGGGCAGAGGTGATCAGATGGCGGGCCATGGAATGCGTCCTTTTCAGTCGGCGCATCTCTAGCCCTTGTGGGGGGCAAATGAAAGATCCGCGCTGATCTGGGTATGCGGGGTGACGTGGCGGCGGTGATTGCAACTTTGGGCGGGATGCTGCAGTTGGGATACCTTTCACACAAATGTCACAGAGATCCTCTTGCCAGATACTGCAATCCACCGCTTTCCGCCTCCAACGCTGGTCTTTGCCATCACCTGTCTGACCAGTCTGCTGGTCCTGCTGACGGGGCTGGTCCTGTCCCACACCCCCAAGGAGGTCTTTGCCGAAAGCGGTCCGATCGAGCGTCTTTCGGCGCTGTACCTGATCCTGTCGGCAGTTCTGCTGGCTCTGATGTCGGAACGCGGGCGCTGGCATCAGGTGGTGCTGGTCGCGGCCGCCGGGTTGCGGGAACTGGACTGGGACAAGGCCTTCACCGACAGCGGCGTCCTGTCGCTGCGGCTTTATTCGGGGGATGCGCCGTTGATCCAGAAGGCCGCGGGTCTGGTGGTGCTGTCATTGCTGATTGCGGCCGGGATCAGGCTGCTGCGCCGCGATCTGGGCCCTTGGTTGCGGAACCTGCGGGCAGGACGGCCGGCGGCATGGCTGATCGCATTGATCCTGGTGATGCATGCGGTGGCCAAGTCGCTGGACGGATTGGGGCGAAAGCTGGCGCCTTGGGGGATCGATTTGGCCGAATGGACCAACAGGCTGGCCGGACGCAGCGAAGAGGCGCTGGAGCTGATTGCCGCGATCCTGATCCTGCAGATCGTCGTCCTGATCCGGCACAATGACGGGCGCCACAACGGCCGCGCATGAAAAAAGCCGCCCCGGGGGGCGGCTTTTCCGCATCGGCCAAAGGCGTCAGCGACGGCGGTCGCGGCGCGAACTCATGGGTTGGAAGGCGACGCCGACATGGGCCTCGCAATAGGGTTTGCCCGATTGGCTGGGCAACCCGCAGAACCAGAACTTGTCGGTCGCCGGATCGCCGATGGGCCATTTGCAGGTCCGTTCGGTCAGTTCCATCAGGGACAGCTTGCGGGCGCGCTTTTCGACCTCGCGGACCGAGGCCAGCGCTTCGGGGCTGATCTCGTTGGCCGAGGGCTGCGGCGGCAGGGGCTGACCTGCGGGCACGATCGGGCGACGGGGGACGGGCGTGAACACCGGCTGGGGCGCGGGTTCTTCCTCGGCCTCATCGGGTTCGGCCTCGACCGGTTCGGGGCGGGCGGGCGCAGGCTGGGGCGCCGGAGCGGCCACCTTGGGCGCTGCGGGCTTCTTGGGGGCCGCGGGTTCGGGCGCGGGGGCTGCCGCAGCGGGTGCGGGGGCGGCCTCGGCCTCGTCGTTGCGGTTCGACAGGCCAAGGCGATGCACCTTGCCGATCACGGCGTTGCGGGTGACGCCCCCCAGTTCTTTGGCGATGGCACTGGCCGACTGGCCCTCGGACCACATGCGCTTCAGCGTCTCGACACGTTCATCCGTCCAGGACATGGCTGCCTTTCCGGGCGGGTCTGACCTGCCGCCCCATCTTGTAACCTGCGATTGGTCCCGTCAGAAACGGGATGCCGAGATTTAGCTGTCGGTGCACAGAAATTCAAGGACCGCATGATGACCCCGCAAATGATCCCCGACCGCCCCGCGATGGGTGTCCGCCGTTTCGGCCGCGTGAACTGGCTTGGCCTGCGAACCCTGGCCACGCGTGAGGTGATGCGGTTCATGGCGGTCTGGCAGCAGACCATCTTTGCGCCGCTGATGACGGCGGGGCTGTTCGTGGTGGTCTTTGCGCTGGCCCTGGGGCAGGGACGCGGAGAGATCATGGGCCTGCCCTACTTGGTCTTTCTGGGTCCGGGCATCCTGATGATGACGGTCATCCAGAACAGTTTCGCCAACACCTCCAGCAGCATCACCGCCGCCAAGGTGCAGGGCAACATCGTCGACACGCTGATGCCGCCGCTGTCGGCGGGGGAACTGCTGGCGGGATACCTGTCGGGATCGGTCGTCCGGGCGGGACTTGTCGCAACCGTGATCGGAACCGGGATGATGCTGGTGACGCAGCGCGGCATCAGCCATCCGCTGTGGGCGCTGTGCTTCGTGCTGCTGGCTGCGGTGCTGCTGGGGGGCCTGGGCATCCTGGCCGGGATCATGGCGCAGAAATTCGACCAGATGGCGGCGATCACCAATTTCATCATCACGCCGCTCAGCTTTCTGTCGGGGACCTTCTATTCGGTCCAGACCCTGCCGCAGCCCTTCAACACGCTGTCGCACTGGAACCCGATCTTCTATCTGATCGACGGGGCGCGCTACGGCGTCACCGGGGTCAGCGACGCCCCGCCGCTGCGCGGCGCGCTGATCTGCACCGCGGTGGCGGCGGTCGTCCTGTACATCGCGTGGCGCTGGCTGAAGACCGGCTATCGCATGAAACCGTGATGGGCGCGCAAATAGCGCTTGCGTCGCGGGTGCATCCTGCGCATCTTTCCGGGCATGAGCAAACGACGTGCCCGCATCATCCGACGCTGACGCAGCCCCCGCGGGCCGCGTCCCGCCCCCGTTTGCCTTTCCCTTCCGCGTTCCCTGATCCCGTTGCCGGAGCCTTTCCATGATTTCGCATGTCCTGCCGACCTATAATCGCGCGCCCCTGTCCTTTGAACGCGGCGAGGGCGCCTGGGCCATCACCGCCGACGGGACCCGATACCTGGATCTGGGCGCGGGCATCGCGGTGAACGTGCTGGGCCATGCCAATCCCGATCTGGTGGCGGCGCTGACCGAACAGGCGGGCAGGATCTGGCATGTGTCGAACCTCTATCAGATCCCCCAGCAGGAGCGGCTGGCGACCGCGCTGGTGGAAAACACCTTTGCAGACACCGTCTTCTTCACCAATTCCGGCACCGAGGCCGCCGAGCTGGCCATCAAGATGGTGCGCAAGTACTGGGACCATGCGGGCGATCCTGACCGGATCGAGATCCTGACCTTCGAGGGCGCCTTTCACGGCCGGTCCACCGGTGCCATCGCGGCGTCGGGGGCGGAAAAGATGGTCAAGGGCTTTGGCCCGCTGATGCCGGGCTTTCGCACCCTGCCCTGGGGCGATCTGGAGGCATTGAAGGCCGCCATCTCGGACCGCACCGCCGCCGTCATGCTGGAGCCCGTCCAAGGCGAGGGCGGCATCCGCCCCATTTCCGATCAGGATCTGCGCGCCATCCGCGCGCTGTGCGATGAAACCGGCGCCCTGCTGGTTCTGGACGAGGTGCAATGCGGCGTCGGCCGGACCGGACGCCTGTTTGCGCATGAATATGCCGGCATCACCCCCGACGTGATGATGGTCGCCAAGGGCATCGGCGGCGGATTTCCCCTGGGGGCCGTGCTGGCCACGGAGGAGGCCGCATCGGGCATGGTGGCGGGGAGCCATGGTTCGACCTATGGCGGCAACCCCTTGGCCTGTGCTGTGGGCGCGCGCGTCATGCAGATCGTCGCCGACCCCGATTTTCTGGCGGAGGTGAACCGAAAGGGCGGTCTGTTCCGCCAGAAGCTGGAGGGGCTGATCGCCGCCCATCCGGACGTTTTCGAGGCCGTGCGCGGGCAGGGGCTGATGCTGGGCCTGAAATGCAGGATCGCGCCGGTCGATCTGGTCAAGGCGGGCTATGATCAGCAGATCCTGACCGTGCCCGCCGCGGACAACACCCTGCGCCTGCTGCCGCCGCTGAACATCTCGGATGAGGAGATCGCCGAGGCGGTGGCCCGGCTGGATCGCGCCGCAAGCGCCCTGGCGGCCTGAGGATGGAACGCCACGCTGGCGGCCCGGCGCATCACCGCCTGCGATGAGGGCATCTGTTTCGTGAAAACATTCCCGGGGGCGGTCATGGTGGCATGACCGAGGCATCGCCCTCTTGACCCCGGGGCCCCAAGCAGGCTTGCTTGCGAAAATCGCCGAAAGACAGACAGATGACCCATTTCCTGGATATCCATACGACCGACCGCGACGACCTGCGGTCCATCATCGACAATGCCAAGGCGATGAAACTGGCCCGTGACGGCTTGCCCAAGGGCACGCCGGATCAGGACCAGCCCCTGGCGGGCCACATGGTCGCGCTGATCTTTGAAAAGCCCTCGACCCGGACGCGCGTCAGCTTTGACGTGGGCGTGCGCCAGATGGGGGGGCAGACGATGATCCTGTCGGGGTCCGAGATGCAGCTGGGCCATGGTGAAACCATCGCCGACACGGCCCGGGTGCTGTCGCGCTATGTCGATCTGATCATGATCCGCACCTTCGAAGAGGCGACCCTGCTGGAGATGGCCGAACATGCCACGGTGCCGGTCATCAACGGGCTGACGAACCGGACCCATCCCTGCCAGATCATGGCCGACATCATGACCTTCGAGGAACATCGCGGCCCCATCGCGGGCAAGAAGGTGGTCTGGTCGGGTGACGGCAACAATGTCTTTGCAAGCTTTGCCCATGCGGCGGGGCAGTTCGGCTTCGACCTGACCTTTACCGGGCCGCCGCCCCTGGACCCCGAACGCGAATGGCTGGATTACGCGGCATCCATGGGCCATCCCGTGACGATCGAACGCGACCCCAACAAGGCCGTCATCGGGGCCGATCTGGTCGTCACCGACACCTGGGTCAGCATGCACGACCCGCAATCGGCCAAGGAACGGCGTCACAACCAGCTGCGCGGGTATCAGGTGAATGCCGACCTGATGGCCAAGGCCCGGCCGGATGCGCTGTTCATGCATTGTCTGCCGGCGCATCGCGATGACGAAGCCACCAGCGAGGTGATGGACGGCCCGCATTCGGTCATCTTCGACGAGGCAGAAAACAGGCTGCATGCCCAGAAAGCGATCATGCGCCATTGCCTGCGCCGCTAGACCGCGTCATGATAAGAAAGATGCCCCGGAGCGCCTGATCATGCCGCCCCGGGGCGCTTTTCCCCGAAATTCGCGTTTCCTGGCCCGGACCACCGATCATGTGATCCGGGATTGCGGCGTTCAGCCGATGGCAGCGGCGCGGATTTCGTCGTCGATGGCGTCCAGGTACTGCGCGAAATTGTCGCAGAACATCTGAACCAGCTTCCGCGCCTGCGCGTCATAGGCCGAAGGATCGTCCCAGGTGCGACGCGGATCCAGCAGCACATCGCTGACGCCCGGAACGCTGACGGGAACCTCGAAGCCGAAATTCGGGTCCTTGCGGAACTCGACCTCATTCAGGCTGCCATCCAAGGCCGCCGACAGCAGGTTGCGCGTGGCCGCGATGGGCATGCGCGACCCGGTGCCAAAGGCCCCGCCGGTCCAGCCGGTGTTCACCAGCCAGCAGGATGCGCCATGCTGGGCAATCTTTTGCTGCAGCAGCTTGCCATAGACCTCGGGGCGGCGCGGCATGAAGGGCGCGCCAAAGCAGGTCGAGAAGGTCGGGATCGGTTCGACCACGCCGACCTCGGTGCCCGGCGTCTTGGCGGTGAAGCCCGACAGGAAGTGATACATCGCCTGCGCCGGGGTCAGCCGCGCGATGGGCGGCAGCACGCCATAAGCGTCGCAGGTCAGCATGATGACGTTTTTCGGGTTGCCGCCCCGGCTGGTCCGGGATGCGTTCGAGATCGCATCCAGCGGATAGGCGCAGCGCATGTTGTCGGTGATCGAGTTGTCCTCGAAATCCAGCTCAAGGCTGTCAGGATCGCTGACCATGTTCTCGATCACGGTGCCGAAGCGCGACGTGGTGGCAAAGATCTCGGGCTCGGCCTTGGGCGACAGGTTGATGGTCTTGGCGTAGCAGCCGCCCTCGAAGTTGAAGATGCCGGTGTCCGACCAGCCATGTTCGTCATCGCCGATCAACACGCGCGACGGATCGGCCGACAACGTCGTCTTGCCCGTGCCCGACAGGCCGAAGAAGATGGCGCTGTCTTCGGGATCGCCCGGCGCATGGTTCGCGCTGCAATGCATCGGCATGATGCCCTTGCCCGGCAGGATATAGTTCAGCAGGGTAAAGACCGATTTCTTGTTTTCACCCGCATAGGCGGTATTGGCAATCAGGATCAGCTTCTTGTCGAAGTTGAGCGCAATGACGGTTTCCGACCGGCAACCATGACGCGCGGGATCGGCCTTGAAGCCCGGGCAGTTGATGATCGTGAATTCCGGGGCGAATGTCGCCAGTTCCTCGGCCTCGGGGCGGCGCAGCAGGTGGCGGATGAACAGACCGTGCCATGCCATCTCGGTGATGACACGCACATCCAGGCGATGCGCGGGATCGGCGCCGCCGAACAGGTCCTGCACGAAATAATCGCGGCCTTTCATGTGCTCCAGCATGTCGGCATGCAGGCGGTCGAAGGCGTCGGGTTGCATGGGGGCATTGTTGTCCCACCAGATCGTGTCTTCGACGGAAGGGGTGCGGACGACGAACTTGTCCTTGGGGGACCGACCGGTATGTGCCCCGGTGGATACCAGGAACGTCCCGCCAAGGCCCAACTTGCCCTCGCCGCGTGCGACGGCCTCGGTCATCAGGGCGGGTTCCAGCAGGTTGTAATGAACCTGGCCCAGCCCGGTGATGCCTTGGTCTTCCAGTCGGCAGTTCGGGTTCACGCGCGTCGTCATCTGGGGCTCCTGATCCATGGATTGTAGGCCGTCATCGTGGTTTCGTTGGAATCGGCTATAGCATGGCGATTTTGGGGCGAAACAAACCGGCGCTAACAGTTAGCGCAAACTGCAAATGTTATCGCCAACGGGATGGTTTTCGGGCGCCGGGGCACGGATCATGGCCGCCAAGGACAGGACGAAACGCAGAAGGTGATTCGCATGCGGCAGATCCACGCGACGACCATCGCATTAGATGGCAGGGGGCTGATCATCACCGGCCCGTCGGGCTCGGGCAAATCGACCCTGGCCCTTCAACTGATGGCCGTGGGCGCCCAGCTGGTGGCCGATGATCGCACCGATCTGCGCCTGTCGGCAGGCCATCTAATCGCCCAGGCCCCGCCGCCCCTGCTGGGCCAGATCGAGGCGCGGGGCGTCGGCATCCTGAGCGCCAAGCCCTCGCCGCCAGTGCCGGTCGTCGCAGCCGTCGATCTGGGCCTTGAGGAAATGGAGCGTTTGCCACAGGTGCGACATCGCGAATGGTTGGGAATCCGGGTTTTGCTTGTATCGGGGCCGTATCGACCGCATCTTTACGCTGCGCTGCGGCAGTTGATGCTGGGCCAACGCCTGGCATAGCCGCCCGACCCGACATGTGAAGGAAGACGGATGGGCCAAGACGCTCCGATCATCGAAGACGCGCCGCGTGGCGGTCAGAGACTGGTGCTGGTCACCGGCCCGTCGGGGGCTGGCAGGTCCACCGCGATCAACGTGCTGGAGGATCTGGGCTTCGAGGCGATCGACAACCTGCCTTTGTCGCTGATCCCGCGCCTGTTGGACGGTCCCGCCCGTCCCGTGCCTCTGGCCTTGGGTCTGGACGTGCGCAACCGCGATTTCTCGACCTCGAACGTGATCGAGTTGATCGATCGTCTGACGCGGATGCCGGGCTATTCCCCCGAAGTCCTGTTTCTGGATTGCGATGCGGATGTCCTTGTGCGCCGCTTCAACGAGACGCGCCGCCGCCATCCCTTGAACCCTGACAGCGAGCCGATGGCCGGTGTCCTGGCGGAAATCGACATTCTGGCCCCCATCCGCGCGCGGGCCGATGTGCTGCTGGACACATCGGAACTGTCACCTCATGACCTCAAGGCCGAATTGACGCGCTGGTTCGATCTGCGACCGGGCAAGAACCTCAGCGTGTCGCTGCATTCGTTCAGCTACAAGCGCGGGGTGCCCCGGGGCGTCGACGTGATGTTCGATTGCCGCTTTCTGGCGAACCCGCATTGGGAACCCGAATTGCGGGCCTTGGACGGCCGCGACCGGCGTGTCCAGGACCACGTGATCGCCGATCCGCGATTCGAAGAATTTTTCCTGCGGACCCGCGGTCTGGTTGAATTTCTTCTGCCGGCACATCTGCAAGAGGGCAAATCCCATCTTGCCGTAGGGTTCGGGTGTACCGGGGGGCAACACCGTTCCGTCACTTTGGTGGAAAAGATGGCCGTGGCGCTTGCGGATGCAGGCTGGCCGGTGTCAATAAGACATAGGGAACTCGAGCGTCGCAATGCGGCGCTGCATTCTGCCGGAGATGCATCGCCCAACGGCGAGGCACGACCGACGCAGAGGCAGGCGTCATGAAGACGCGGGCTTTTGGACTTGGTGGGGCGCGTTGATCGGAATTGTCATCGTAGCGCATGGCGGCCTGGCACGGGAATATCTCTCGGCGGTCGAACATGTCGTGGGTCCGCAGGTGGGCATCGTTGCCGTCGCGATCGAAGACGATCACGACCGCGCGGCCAAGACTGCGGAAATCAAAGCAGCGGCGAATGCCGTTGATCTGGGCGACGGCGTCGTCCTTGTCACCGATCTGTTCGGAGGCTCGCCCGCGAACCTGGCCCTGCCGGCCTGCGCCGTCGAGGATCGGACCATCCTTTACGGCGCCAATCTGCCCATGCTGGTCAAGCTGGCGAAATCGCGGAAATTGCGGGTGGCCGATGCCGTTGCGTTTGCCAAGGAGGCCGGGCGCAAGTACATCAATTCCTACAACGTCCCGCTTGAGGCGGGGATCGCCACAGGAACCCATCCTCGATGACCGGACCGATTGCCCGCGACCTTGCCATCATCAACGTCAAAGGCCTGCATGCGCGGGCCAGCGCCAAGTTCGTCGACGTGGTCGAGAATTACGACGCGCAGGCGCAGGTGGAAAAGGACGGGCATGCGGTCTCGGGTGATTCGATCATGGGCCTGCTGATGCTGGCAGCATCGCGTGGCAGTGACATCCGCGTCACGACCACCGGCCCCCAGGCCCAGGAGCTGGCGGACGCTCTGGAAGCTCTGGTCAAGGATTGCTTCGGCGAAGGCATGTAGTGGCCGACCGCAAATCCTATCACCACGGCAATCTGCGGCAGACGCTGGTCGATGCGACCGCTTCACTGATCCAGGACAGGGGGCCTCAGGCCTTCACACTGGCCGAGGCCGCGCGCCTGGCCGGGGTCTCGGCCGCCGCCCCCTATCGCCATTTCAAGGGTCGCGACGACCTGCTTGAAGAAGTCGCACGCCAGGGTTTCGTCGATTTCGCCGACCGCCTGACCACCGCGTTCGACGATGGTCGTCCGCACGCCCTGACCGCATTCCTGCGAACAGGCCAGGCCTATCTGGACTTTGCCGCGGACAGGCCCGGATTCTACATGGCCATGTTCGAATCCGGGATTTCCGTGGCCGGAAACGCCGATCTGGCGGCAGCCTCGGACAGGGCGCAGGGAGTGCTGATTTCCGCCGCCGAAGCCTTGGCCACGCGCCTTCCTGCCGACAGGCGCCCACCCGCGCGCATGGTCGCGAACCACATCTGGGCCCTCAGCCATGGCGTGGTCGAGTTGTTTTCCCGCGGCAAACCCGGCAGCCGCAGCCCCGTTGCCCCATCCGAAATGCTGGAAAGCGGTGCCATCATCTATCTGCGTGGGCTGGGCCTGATCCCCGAATAAAATTCGATCGCCCCATACTTGACGAAACCGGGCCTCGCCCCAATCTATGTAAATGTGATTAACATTAACATCGGGAGTGACACAGATGGATACTGCCACACAGGCCCTCTATCCGGTTCAGTCCGGCAAGGCACGCTTCGGCGATTTCCTTGCCCGTGGCCGCGACTGGTTGGACAGCAAGGGCCGCATCGCCTGGATCGCCGCCATGATCCTGGCCTTCATCGCCGCCTGGCCCGTCGGCTTGGCTCTTCTTGGATATATGATCTGGAGCAATCGGATGTTCGGATGCAGCAAGCGCGCGCCCATGGCGCGGACCCGTTACACAGCCCCCAGCACGGGCAACCACGCCTTCGACGCCTATCGCGAACAGACGCTGAAGCGTCTGGAAAACGAGCATAACGAATTCGTGGCCTTCCTGCAGAAGCTGCGCGAAGCCAAGGACAAGGCCGAATTCGATCAGTTCATGGACAGCCGCGGCCCCAAGGACGCCGCCTGACGCGACAAGCGGGGCCGGGATGACCGGCCCCGCCGCCTGATCATTCCCCGCGTGGAAAGCGCTGGCTCTCCTCCAGCACATTCAGATCCATGTGGTTGCGCATATAGCGTTCGGACGCCCGCTGAAGCGGCTGGTGGTCCCACGGGTAATAGGACCCGTTGCGCAACGCCTCATAGACGATCCAGCGCCGCGCCTGCGATTGGCGCACCTGCCCGTCATAGGCGTCCAGATCCCATCGCTGATGCGCCAACGACCGCAGATGGCCCAAGGTCTCGGCATGTTCCGGATCGCCCGCAAGGTTCGTCCGTTCGTCCGGGTCCGCCTCCAGATCGAACAGCATTTCCGGGTCCGCCATGCAGGCGATGTATTTCCACCGACCCTCGCGCAGCGCCACCAGGGGGGTGATGCTGCCCTCGGCGGCGTATTCCATCGGAACGGGTTCGCGCACCGCCCCCTTGGCCAGCGATACGCCGTCCGTCCAAGGCGCGATCTCGTCCATGGGCAGGCCCGCCAGATCGCACAGCGTCGGCAGAACGTCGATGGTGCTGACCGGCTGGTCCACCCGTCCTGCAGGCATGTCAGGGGCCGAAATCATCAGCGGCACGCGCGCGGATTGTTCATAGAAGCTCATCTTGAACCACATGCCGCGCTCGCCCAGCATCTCTCCGTGATCGGACAGAAACAGGATGATTGCCTCCTGCCGGGTCGCCTCCAGCACGTCCAGGATTTCGCCGATCTTGTCGTCGACATAGCTGATATTGGCGAAATATCCCTGCCTTGCGCGCCTGATCTGATCTTCGGTGATCTCCTGCGACTGCCAGTCGCTGGCATCCATCAGGCGCTGCGAATGATTGTCCATCTGGTCGTAGGGGATCGGTTCCGGCGCGGCCAGTTCGGGCGCGTCAGCATAGAGGTCCCAATATTTGCGCCGTGCCACGAAAGGGTCGTGCGGATGGGTAAAGCTGACCGTCAGGCACCAGGGCCGGTCGTCATGCCCGCGCGCCAGGTCGTAAAGCTTGCGCCGCGCGTGATGGGCGACCTCGTCGTCATATTCCAGCTGGTTGCTGATCTCGGCGACGCCGGCGCCGGTGACCGACCCCAGGTTGTGATACCACCAATCGATGCGTTCGCCCGGCTTGCGGTAATCGGGCGTCCAGCCGAAATCGGCGGGATAGATGTCGGTGGTCAGGCGTTCCTCGAAGCCGTGCAGCTGATCGGGACCGACGAAATGCATCTTTCCCGACAGGCAGGTGTGATATCCCGCCCGCCGCAGATGATGCGCATAGGTCGGGATATCCGACGCGAATTCGGCCGCGTTGTCATAGACCTGCGTCCGGCTTGGCAGCTGCCCCGACATGAAGCTGGCCCGACCCGGCGCACAAAGCGGACTGCCGGTATAGGCATTGGCAAAGCGGGTGGACCGCGCGGCCAGACGCTTCAGGTTGGGCGTATGCAGGAAATCGGCGGGGCCGTCGGGGAAAAGAACCCCCGACAGCTGGTCCGCCATCAGAATCAGGATGTTGGGCTTGCCGCTCATCAACCCTCCAGCTCGGCCTGGAGGGCGGGCAGACCGGGCTGGCCGTCCAGCGTGGTCACATCCTCCAGCCAGACCGAAAGCTGCTCGGGGTTGGCGGACAGCCAGTCGCGGGCCGCATCGGTGGGGGATTGGCCATCATTCAGGATCGCGCCCATCAGGACGTTCTCCATCTTCACGTCGAAGGTCAGCTGCGTGAACAGCTTGGCGGCGTTCGGGCAGGCCTCGACCCATTCCTTGCGGGCCAGGGTGTGGACCGTCGCACCGCCGAAATCGGGGCCAAACCGTTCGTCGCCGCCCGACAGATAGCTGATCTCGATCGCTTCGTTCATGGGGTGGGGTGCCCATGCCAGGAACACGGTGGGCGTGTCGCTGTTGCGCTGGACCTGCGCCAGCATGGCCTGTTCGCCGCTTTCGACCAGTTCCCAATCGCCAAGTCCGAATTCATCGGCATCGATCATCGACTGGATGTTCAGGTTGGCCGGCGCGCCGGGTTCGATGCCATAGATCTTGCCTTCGAAGGCTTCCTTGTGGGCATCCAGATCGGCGAAATCCTTGACGCCCAGCTCGGCCGCCGCAGGGTTGACGGCCAGCGTGAACTTGGCGCCTTCAAGGTTCTGCACCAGTTCGGTCACGCTGCCATCGGCATCCAGATCGGCGCGGAATTCCTGCTGCGCAGGCAGCCAATTGCCCAGGAAGACATCGGTCTGCGCGCCTTTCAGCGCCTCATAGCCCACAGGCACGGACAATGTCGCGATATCGGGGGTATAGCCCAGACCCTCCAGCAGCACCGCGGCGATGCCGTTCGTGGCCGAAATGTCGCTCCAGCCCGGATCCGACAGGCGGACGGTGCCGCAGGTTCCGGCGTCATCGGCCAGCGCGGGCAGGGCCGAAAATGCCGTCAGGGCAAGGACGGCGGCTTGAAGAGGTCTGCTCATGGTCGCTCCTGTTGGATTGGCCTGTCGCGGGACAGACTGCATCCCGCAGCAGGACCGGGAAAAAGCGGGGGCCCTTATCGGGTCGGAACCGGAGTGTCCCCGCGATAGTCGTAAAAGCCCCGCCCGGTCTTGCGACCCAGCCAGCCGGCTTCGACATATTTGGTCAGAAGCGGGCAGGGGCGATATTTCGTGTCGGCCAGGCCATCATGCAGCACGTTCATGATGGCAAGGCAGGTGTCCAGCCCGATGAAATCGGCCAGTTCCAGCGGCCCCATCGGATGATTGGTCCCCAGCTTCATCGCGCTGTCGATCGAACTGACCGAACCCACGCCCTCATAGAGCGTATAGACGGCCTCGTTGATCATCGGCATCAGGATGCGGTTGACGATGAAGGCGGGGAAATCCTCGGCGGTGGCCGAAGTCTTGCCCAGCTTTTCGACGACCGCATGCAGGGCCTTGTAGGTCGCCTCGTCCGTCGCGATGCCGCGGATCAGTTCGACCAGCTGCATGACGGGCACGGGGTTCATGAAATGAAAGCCCATGAACTTCTCGGGGCGGTCGGTGCGGCTGGCCAGTCGCGTGATGGAAATCGACGAAGTGTTCGAGGTCAGGATCGTCTCGGGTTTCAGATGCGGAACCAGATCCTCGAAGATGGCCTGCTTGACGGTCTCGCGCTCGGTCGCGGCTTCGATGACCAGATCTGTGCGGCCCAGGTCGGACAGCTTCAGGGTCGTGCTGATGCGCGCCATGGCATCGGATTTCACCTGCGCCGTGATCTTTTCGCGGCTGACCTGGCGTTCCAGATTGCGGTCGATCAGCGACACGGCCTTGTCCAATGCATCCTGGCTGATGTCGTTCATCAGGACGTCGAACCCGGCCAAGGCAAAGACATGGGCGATCCCGTTGCCCATCTGACCTGCACCGATCACGCCTACCGACTGAATAGCCATTCCGCACCCCCATCCTTCATGGGCGGGACGATAGGGCGGGGCGCAAGGTGCTGCAATGCAAAACCGCCCCCGGAAGGACCAGGGGCGGTTCAGGGCCCCGAAGGGGCAGGGGCGGCGCGGCCCCGGCATTGCCGGACGCGCGCGCCCCGTGATGTTCAGGTCAGCAGAACCTAGAGCTTTTCGGTCAGTTCCGGGACAAGGGTGAACAGGTCGCCCACCAGGCCGTAATCGGCCACCTGGAAGATCGGGGCCTCTTCGTCCTTGTTGATCGCGACGATGACCTTGCTGTCCTTCATGCCCGCAAGGTGCTGAATGGCGCCCGAAATGCCCACGGCGACATAAAGCTCGGGGGCGACGACCTTGCCGGTCTGGCCAACCTGCCAGTCGTTCGGGGCATAGCCCGAATCCACGGCGGCGCGCGATGCGCCGACGGCGGCACCCAGCTTGTCGGCCAGCTGCTCGATCAGCACGAACTGTTCCTTGGACCCCAAGGCACGACCACCCGAGACGACGCGGCCTGCCGAGGTCAGCTCGGGGCGGTCGCTTTCGGCAACCTCGTCCGAGACCCATTTCGACAGGGCCGGATCATCGGCCAAGGTCGCATCGGACACGCCGGCCGATCCGCCTTCGCCCGCCGCATCGAAGCTGGCGGTGCGAATGGTCATGACCTTGGTCGCGTCGGTGGACTTGACCGTCTGGATCGCGTTGCCGGCATAGACCGGGCGTTCGAAGGTATCGGCGTCGATGACGGCGGACACATCCGACAGCACCATCACGTCCAGCAGGGCCGCGACGCGCGGCATGACGTTCTTGGCATCGGTCGTGGCAGGCGCGACGATGTGGCTGTAATCGCCCGCCAGGCTGACGATCAGCGCGGCAGTCGGTTCGGCCAGACGATGACCATAGCGCGCATCCTCGGCGACCAGGACCTTGGCGACGCCGTCGATCTTGGCGGCTTCGTCGGCTGCCGCACGGGCGGATGCCCCTGCGCAAAGCAGCGTCACGTCGCCCAGGGATTTGACCGCAGCGACGGCCTTGGCCGTGGCATCGCGGCTGAGTTCACCATTGGTGACTTCGGCAAGAAGAAGAACTGCCATCACACGACCCCCGCTTCTTTCAGTTTCGACACCAGCTCGTCGACCGAGTCGACCTTGATCCCGGCCTTGCGGCCTTCGGGTTCGCGCGTGCTGACGACGGTCAGGCGCGGCGTGATATCGACGCCGTAATCGGCGGCGGTCTTTTCATCCAAAGGCTTCTTCTTGGCCTTCATGATGTTGGGCAACGACGCATAACGCGGTTCGTTCAGGCGCAGGTCGGCCGTAACGATAGCGGGCAGCGTGACTTCGATGGTCTGCAGGCCGCCATCGACTTCGCGGGTGACCTTCGCGGCGTCGCCTTCGATCTCCAGCTTGCTGGCGAAGGTGGCCTGGCTCCAGCCCAGCAGGGCGGACAGCATCTGGCCGGTGGCGTTCATGTCGTTGTCGATGGCCTGCTTGCCGGCGATGACCAGACGGGGCTGTTCCTCGTCGATGATGGCCTTCAGGATCTTGGCGACGGCCAGGGGTTCGATATCCTGGTGGACGTCATCGGCCGCGACGACCAGAATGGCGCGGTCCGCCCCCATCGCCAGCGCCGTGCGCAGCGTTTCGGCGGCCTGCTTGACGCCGATCGAGACGGCGACGACTTCGGTTGCGACACCTTTTTCCTTCAGACGGATGGCCTCTTCGACGGCGATCTCGTCGAATGGGTTCATCGACATCTTCACGTTGGCCAGATCGACCCCCGATCCGTCCGCTTTCACGCGGGCCTTCACGTTATAGTCGATCACGCGCTTGACTGGCACGAGCACCTTCATCGGCCTCTCTCCCTTTGTTGCGTCATCTGTCTGGGCAAAGTGTTAGACATGCGGAACCGGCAGGAACAGGGCAAAAACGTCACAGGACGTTGCGTTTACGGCAGGTCGCCGCCGGAACCTGATTGATTTCAGGCGCTAACGGCTGGCGCCCGGGACCCACAGGATGTCGTCCGCGCCGCCATTGTTGGCCACGCGCCCGGCCACGAACAGCCAGTCCGACAGCCGGTTCAGATAGCGGATGGCGGCGGTGTTCACATCCCCGCCCGCCAGCATTTCCGTGGCACGGCGTTCGGCGCGGCGGGCCACGGTGCGCGACAGGTGCAGATGGGCCGCCAGCGCGCTGCCGCCGGGCAGGATGAAGCTGCGCAGCGGCTGCAGATCGGCGTTCATCGCGTCGATCTCCGCTTCAAGCCGGTCGACCTGGCTGTCCACGATGCGCAGCACCGGGTATCCCGCCTGATCGTCGGCGGCCATGTTGGGGCGCGACAGATCGGCGCCCAGATCGAACAGGTCGTTCTGGATGACCGCCATGCGTTCGGCCAGTTCGCCCGTCGCATGCTGGCGGCACAGGCCAAGCGTGGCGTTCAGTTCATCGACGGTGCCATAGGCCTCGACCCTTGGATCATGCTTGGCGACGCGGCTGCCGTCGGACAGGGCGGTGTCGCCCTTGTCGCCGGTGCGGGTATAGATCTTGTTCAGCACGACCATCGATCAGGCCCTCCACCAGACGAATGCAAGCATGATGACGATGGCCGCCGCCTGCGCATAGATCCGCCAGCGCATCACCTTGTTCGCGTGTTTCTTGTTGAAATCCCCGCCGCGGGCAAAGCCGCCGATGCCGGTCATCAGGATGGCCACCACCACCCCGATCGCCAGCAGGGATACGATCATCAGGCTTTTGTCTTCCATGGCTCACCGCCTTTCGCGCCCGACCCTAGCTGCGGCGCGCAAACCAGTCCAGAGCGCGCCCCGGCAGAACCCGCCTTGCGACCGCCGAAATTCGCGTCGGCGCTGTGACATAGTAGCGCGCCTTGGGGTTCGGGGCGGTCAGCGCCGTCAGGATGCGGTCGCTGACGGCGGATGGGGGCAGTTCGAACCGGTCCTTGCCCGAGGGTTCATAAAGCCGCTTCAGCAGGCTGGCGCGATACTGGTCGGCGCGCGGGCTGTCCTGCCAGTTCACCCATCGTTCGAAATGCGGAATGGCGTTTTCGCGGATGCGGCTGGTGATGGGGCCGGGTTCGATCAGGACGACCTTGACGGGGGTGCCGTGCATTTCCAGGCGCAGCACGTCCGTCAGCCCCTCCAGCGCGAACTTGCTGGCCACATAGGGTCCGCGCCACGGGATGCCCACCAGCCCCAGGACCGAGCTGATCGTGACGATCCGGCCCGCGCCGCGCTGACGGAAATGCGGGATCAGGCGGGTCGTCAGATCATGCGTGCCCAGCAGGTTGGTTTCCATGATGGCGCGTATGGCACCGCGCGGCATGTCCTCGACCGCGCCGGGCAGGGCGAAGGCGGCGTTGTTCACCAGCGCATCGATGGGGCCGCCGGCCAGCGCCTGCATGACGCAGGTGGTGACGCTGTCCTCGTCCGACAGGTCCAGATGCAGGCATTCCATGCCCTCGGCCTGGCGGGCGGCGATGTCGTCAGGCTTGCGGCAGGTGGCGACCACGGCCCAGCCTTCGGCCTGAAGGCGGCGCGCGGCGTCAAGGCCGATGCCCGACGAACAGCCGGTGATCAGAACGCGACCGGCGGTCATGGCGCCTCGGCCGACAGGAACTGCCCCGAGGTGTATCCGGTCACATCCTGCTCGGTCCGGATCTGGACCCAATCGCCATCGGGCGGCCCAAGCGCCTCGACCCTGGTGCCGCGGGCCAGGCTGTCGATGACGCTGTTCTGGGTGCCGGGCCCCGACCGCATGTTCACACGCGATGCGGTCACATACATGATCTGGCCTTCCTCGCCCAAGGTCACCACGGGTTCGTCGGCGGTCCGGTCGGCATATTCAGGCGACGGTTCAAGCTCGGGGCCGGGATAGTCGACGGTTTTTTCGGGGGTCTGGGCTTCGGCCTGGACGATGGGTTCGACCGGCTCTGCAGGTTCCTGATCGGTGCCGCCTGCGGTCAGGGGTTCTGCGCCTGCATCCTGCGCGGCGCTGACGGGGGCGGAGGGCGCGGGCTGGCGGTCGGCGCGCAGATCCTGGTCGCCCAGGGTGCGCAGCACCAGAAACAGACCCAGCAGCGTTGCCAGCATCAGCAGTCCAAGTCGGATCATATCGCAGCCCTTCGCTTCGCGTTCCCACAGATTAACCGAAAGCCACGAAGGACGCCAACCGAACCCCATGCATTTCCGTCTGGACCGTCACCGCCGCGCGGCCTATCCAATGGCCCATGTCCGATGATCAACTTCCCGCACCCGACAAGGGTTTCCAGACAGAACCGCTGAGCCGTGCGATCGGTGAACGGTATTTGACCTATGCGCTGTCCACGATCATGCATCGCGCATTGCCCGATGCCCGTGACGGCCTGAAGCCGGTGCATCGCCGCATCCTTTATGCGATGCGCGAATTGCGCCTTGCGCCGAACGGTGCCTTCCGCAAATCGGCCAAGATCACCGGCGACGTGATGGGCAACTATCACCCGCATGGCGATGCGGCGATCTATGATGCGATGGCGCGCCTGGCCCAGGATTTCGCCATGCGCTATCCGCTGGTCGACGGTCAGGGCAATTTCGGCAATATCGACGGCGACAACCCCGCCGCCGCCCGATACACCGAGGCGCGCCTGGCGCAGGCTTCGGAATCGCTTCTGGCGGGGCTGGCCGAGGATTCGGTCGATTTCCGCCCGAACTATGACGGGACGCTCAGCGAACCCGTGGTGCTGCCCGCGGCATTCCCGAACCTGCTGGCCAACGGATCGTCCGGCATCGCGGTCGGCATGGCGACCAACGTGCCCCCCCACAACCTGCACGAGGTCGTGGACGCCTGCCTGCACCTGATCAAGACCCCCGAGGCCCGCGACGACACGCTGGCGGGCATCATCCAGGGCCCCGATTTCCCCACCGGCGGCGTCATCGTCGAAAGCCGTGAAACCATCGCCGAGACCTATCGCACCGGCCGCGGCGCCTTCCGCGTCCGCGCCACCTGGGAGCAGGAGGATCTGGGCCGCGGACAGTGGCAGATCGTCGTCACCGAAATTCCCTATCAGGTTCAGAAATCCAAGCTGATCGAGCGTCTGGCCGAACTGATCCAGACCCGCAAGATCCCGATCCTGGCCGATGTGCGCGACGAATCCGCCGAGGATATCCGCATCGTCCTGGAACCCAGGAACCGCACCGTCGATCCCGAACAGCTGATGGGCGCGCTGTTCCGCGCCAGCGACCTGGAGATTCGGTTTAACCTGAACATGAACGTGCTGATCGACGGCCGGGTGCCCAAGGTCTGCAGCCTCAAGGAGGTTTTGCGGGCATTTCTGGACCACCGCCGCGACGTGCTGATCCGCCGCAGCAATTTCCGCCTGCAAAAGATCGCCGCGCGGCTGGAGGTGCTGGAAGGCTATCTGGTCGCCTATCTGAACCTGGATCGCGTGATCGAGATCATCCGCACCGAGGACGAGCCCAAGGCCGTGATGATGGCCGAATTCGGTCTGAACGAGGTCCAGGTCGAGGCGATCCTGAACATGCGCCTGCGCGCCCTGCGCAAGCTGGAAGAAATTGAACTCCGCGCCGAACGCGACGCCCTTCAGGAAGAACGCCAGGGGCTGGAGGCCATGCTGGCCAGCGAGGATGCCCAGTGGTCGCGGATCTCCGATGAGCTGAAGGAGGTGCGCAACCTCTTTGGCAAGTCCAAGCCCGAAGGCCAGCGCCGCACCCGCATCCAGGAGGCCGGCGAGACCGTCGTCATCGACCTGGAAGCGATGATCGAACGCGAGCCCGTCACCGTCATCCTGTCCAAGATGGGCTGGATCCGCAGCATGAAGGGCCATCAGCCGCTGGATGCGGAGCTGAAGTTCAAGGATGGCGATGGTCCGGGCCTGGCGGTGCATGCGGAAACGACCGACAAGCTGATGATCTTCGCGTCGAACGGTCGCTTCTATACGCTGGCGACCAGCACGCTGCCGGGTGGTCGCGGCATGGGCGAACCGCTGCGTCTGATGGTCGATCTGCCCAACGAGGCCGAGATCATCGCCATGTTCCCCTGGCGCGAGGGCGAGAAATACCTGGTCGCCTCGAAGGCGGGGGACGGGTTCGTCGTCAATGCGGGGGATATCCTGGCGCAGACCAAGACGGGCAAGCAGGTCCTGAACGGCGACGCGCTTCTGTGCCGTCCCGTGCGGGGCGATCACGTCGCCGTCGTTGGCGACAACCGCAAGATGCTGGTCTTCCCGCTGGCCGAACTGCCCGAAATGTCGCGCGGCAAGGGTGTCCGGCTGCAGCGCTATGGCAAGGGTGGCGGGCTGATCCGCGACGACATGCTGAGCGACGCGATCTGCCTGACGCTGGCGGATGGGCTGTCCTGGCCCATGGTGGGCGGCAAGACCCGGACCGAACCGGACCTGAGCGAATGGCTGGGCAAGCGCGGGTCTTCGGGGCGGATGGCGCCGCGCGGCTTTCCGCGCGACAACAAGTTTGCCTGAGATGGCAGAAGGGCGGGGAAACCCCCGCCCTTTTTCGTTACAGACCGCCGCCGCCGACCGAACCGAAATATTCGCCGGTGATATAGCTGCCCTCATCCGATGCCAGCAGGACATAGATGGGCGCGATCTCGACCGGCTGGCCGGGACGACCCAGAGGCTGGCTCTTGCCGTGTTCGGTCGCCTTGTCGGTCGGTTGGCCGCCGCTGATCTGCAGGGCCGTCCAATAGGGGCCGGGGCAGACGGCGTTGACGCGGATGCCGCGCGGGGCCAGCTGCTTGGCCAGCGATTGCGCGAAGGCCACGTTGGCCGCTTTGGATTGCGCATAGTCGAACAGATGCGCCGAGGGTGAAAACGCCTGCACGGACGAGGTGACGATGAGCGACGCGCCCTTGTCCATATGCGGCAGTGCCGCCTTGGTCACCCAGAAGGGCGCATAGACGTTGGTCTTCATCGTGGCGTCGAAATCCCCGGTCGTCAGATCCTCGAGATTGTTGCAGAACTGCTGGCGACCGGCATTGTTGACCAGAACGTCCAATCCGCCCAGTTGCGAAACGGCGCTCTCGACCATCTCCTTGCAGAAGGCTTCCTCGCGCAGGTCGCCCGGAATGGCGATGGCGGTGCGGCCCTCGGCCTGGATGATGGCGACGACACGGTCGGCATCGGGCTGTTCGTCCGGCAGATAGGTGATGGCGACATCGGCACCTTCACGGGCAAAGGCGATCGCCGCGGCCGCGCCGATGCCGCTGTCGCCGCCGGTGATTAGCGCGCGCTTGCCCTTCAGGCGACCGGTGCCGCGATAGCTGGTCTCGCCGTGATCGGGCTGGGGGGTCATCTCTTGGGCAAGGCCGGGAAAACGCTGTTCCTGGGCCGGAAAATCAGGGGTGGGCAGGTTCGGGTTGTCGATGGCACCGCTGCGAAACGGAGGAATGATTGCGTCGCTGGACATGTTGACCTCGTGCGGTTTGATTTCACGAGGCCAACGATGCCCATGGCCGCAAGTTCCTGTCAGGTCAGGTTAACCTTTGCGAACCCATTTCCAGCCGGTGATCATCGGCCGGACCAGATCCTCATGCTTCCAGACCCGATAGAACAGGATGACGGCGATGTGCAGCACCACCAGTGCGAAGATCAGGTTGGACCCCAGATCATGCCAACCGACAGCCGCGCGGTTCACGTCGCGCCCCACCTGATCGGCCAGCGGCCCCACATTGATGAAATCGTCCGGGTCCATGACCAATCCGGTCCCGACCTGCCACAACAGCACCAGCAGGATCGCCACCACGGACAGCGCCCCCATGGGGTTGTGCCCCGGCGTCAGGCTGGGCCGCCGCCGCGGCAGGTGGCGCATATAGGCCCAGATTGCCGACGGTCCCCGCAGAAAGCTGGAAAACCGCGCGGGTTCCGGCCCGATGATCCCCCAGACGATGCGGAAGATCACCAGTGCCAGAATGCAGTAGCCGAACCAGAAATGCAGGGTCATCACCGTCGGGCCGAACTTGCCCAGCAGCCAATTCGCGATGACCAGTCCTGCCAGCAGCCAATGAAAGATGCGCAGTGCGGGGTCCCAGACCCTGACACGGCTTGGTTCGGCTGGGCGCATCAGCGATCCACGCGATAGGGCTTGTGGCATTCGCTGCAGGTCGTGCCCAGCTTTTGCAGGACGGGGCCGACATTCTCCTGACCACCCATCACGGCCTGATCGATGCCCGCAGTCGCGTCGGACAAGGCGGCGAACTTGGCATTGAAGTCCTCCTTGTCTTCCCAGATGGCAGGCAGAGCATCGGACCCCTCGACATCGTCCGAAGACGTGCCTTCGATGAACAGCTTGGGGGCATCGTACTGCGCCAGGGCCATCAGGTTGCTGGCGGCGGCGCTGGCTGCGGCCTCGTCGTATTCGACTTCGCCCTTGGCCATGCCGGCCAGCGTCGCCATCTCCATCGAGATCATCTTCATGAAGCCGTGGCGCGCCTCCAGCGCATCTTCGGCCGGTGATGCAAGGACGGCGCTGCCTGCAAGGCAGAGGGCCGCAACAAGGAATGGCTGACGCATGATTGGCTCCTGTGGTTGGCTGATCCGAAATTGAAGCTTGCCAGAGGTGGGCTTGCGGATCAATCTGGCGTGAGGGCCTTCACGCGAAAGAACTGGAAACCGCTGCCCGCCTTGGGGCAGCGGCAGGACAGCCTTAGCTGCGGTTGTAGAGAGGCATGACGCCGGCCTCGTCGTGGATGCGGTTCACGGTGGCGCGGTCGAGATCCATCGCGACGGCCAGGTCGTTCAGATAACGTGCCTCGGCCTCGCTGTCGAAATCGATGGCCAGCAGGGACATCAGATAGACCTGCGACTGCATCCCGTCGGGCACTTCGGCGGCAAGGGCCTTGGCATCGACGGGGGCGGCCATCTGTTCGCGAATGAAGGCACGTTCGTCATCGTCCAGATCATCGCCGACATGACCCAGCAGGCGCTGCTTTTCGGCATCGTCGATCGTGCCGTCCGATTTTGCGGCCTGGATCATGGCGCGCAGCATCAATCCGGCCAAGGCGTTCTGCTCCGCAGTGGGCGCGGTGGTCGGCTCCCCGCCATTGGCGATGGAATCGTTGAACAGCTCGCCGAAGGTGGCGTTGTTTGACGGCTGTGCGCCTTTCTGGGCCAGGCTGCCCGCGGCACCCCCGGCGGCTGCGCCGCCCAGCAGGCCGCCCAACATGCCGCCCAGGCCCCCGCCGGAACCGGAACCGGACTTGCCCGACAAGCTGTCCAAGAGGCCGCCCAGGCCACCGGCGCTGTGCCCGGTCGTGCCTTGGCCCGTCCGGCCGCCAAGCGCGCGGCTGAGCGTATCCGAAAGGCTGCCCCCCGATCCGCCCGTGTTGTTGCCCAGCAGGCTGTCCAGCAGACCGCCTTTGGAACTGCGCGACGCGCCCGTCGTGTTGCCGTGCTGGCCCTTGTTCATGGCCGCGCCGATGCCTTTGGCCAGCATCACGCCGGCGGCGACCTTGGTCAGACTTCTCATCAGGCTCATGCGAATCCCCCTTCAGGTGAATGGTGCCCGTTTGGGCGTCACTGACAAATGATATGGAGCGCCGCTGGTTCCGGACAATCGCCCTATGGTGCGACAACCGGCCCCATGATGCACGACGCCGTGACTGCCCTATGCGAACCGCCGGCAGAACCGTGTTCCGGCCCTTGATTTTCCCCCCGGCGCCTTATACATCGCTGCGCACGTCAAATTCGGGGCCGAACAGCCATGCCCCGCGGATCAGGAGGCCCTCATGGCAAAGGCAAAGTTTGAACGGAACAAACCGCACGTCAACATCGGGACCATCGGTCACGTTGACCACGGCAAGACGACGCTGACCGCTGCGATCACGAAGTATTTCGGCGATTTCCGCGCCTATGACCAGATCGACGGCGCGCCCGAAGAGAAGGCC
>NZ_JPKW01000003.1:261571-370922 GCF_001887735.1 Paracoccus sp. SM22M-07 | reverse complement strand
TTCGCCATCCGGAGCCGCTTCGCCGGCCACCCCAGCTGTAGCGACAAGACACGTAATGCACTAAGATTGAAACCGGACCACCCGATAGGGGCAGGCCAGAGCCAAGATGTCAAATTGCGGTTTGTTTGGGTCAGGCGATCCATGATGATCGAGACAAGGCACATACGCCCCGAAGACTATGTCGATGTCGGCAGGATCTTCTTTTGCGCAGTGCATGAGGGGACCAACCACGTCTACAGTCTTGTCCAACGAACAGCATGGAGCGGCCTGACGATAGACCTTCCCCGATGGAAGGAACGCCTGACGACACTCGCCGGCTTTGTTGCCGAAGTGGACGGTGAGCCCGTTGGGTTTATCACGGTCGATCCGACGGGGTATATCGAACTTGCTTTCGTTCTGCCTTCGGCTGCGGGCAAGAGTGTCGGCAGTGCACTTCTCGCAAGGGCCGAGCATTTGGCGTTTATCCAGGGTGCCACGGACCTGACGACGGCAGCAAGTCTGGCCGCGCTTCCCTTCTTCGAGAGGCATGGTTGGGGTGTTTTGAAAGAGGAGCAGGTTGAACGTGATGGAGTCATCTTGAAGCGCTACCAGATGCAGAAGCATCTCCCGAAGTCAGATCGCTAAGGCCTGCGGTATCCGAAGCACCTGACGGCACCTCGGATTTCGCCCAGCTCGTTGCGTTTCAGCGAATGAAACGCCCGAACAGGGTCAACGCCAGCGACCCAGCAAGCAGGGCCGAACCCGCGCCAACCCCGGCGATGACAGGCCAGATGTCCTCAAGGCCGGCATCGTAGATCCGATATATCGCGGCCCCGAGAAGAATCAGCCCCAAGTTGCGCGCAACGCTCAGCGTCGCTTGGCGGCGTAGCCGGCTGATCTCTTGGACATGTTCTTCGTTTGTCATTCTCAAACCCTGTTGCTGTTATTTCTTCATATACCGCTCGCTCGAAGGTCTGTCGGGTGGGATATGAATCACCTTCATCTACTTCCGCAGAAAACCGACTACTCTTCGCGGGCGGTCTCGGGCGATCCATTTCAACGATCGTTTACGAACGTCGTTGAATGCAGTAACTTGCCCACCAAATCAACGATCATTGATTCTTGCGGGGCGATCGACATGACCACCATCTACACTGCTGCGGATCTCGGCCGTGCCATCCGTGCCCGACGCCTGGAGCTGGGTCTGCAGCAGACCGATCTCGCGATGCAGAGCGGAGTTTCGACCCCAACCGTCAGCGCTATTGAGAACGGGAAGGAAACGGCTCGGCTCGGTCTGGTGCTGCAGCTCTGTCGTGATCTCGGTATCCACCTGACCGCAGGAACATAGGCATGGCGGTGCTTGAACTGGACGTGTTCATCGAGGGCCTGCCAGAGGCCGTAGGACGCCTCACAAGGCAGCATAGCGGTGCGATGGCTTTCCGCTACCTGACAGACGCGCTACCCCACCCCATGAGCCTCTCATTGCCTCTGCGCGAGAAGCCGTTCAGCGATGTCCCGACCCGCGGCTTCTTCTCGAATCTTCTGTTCGAAAACACACAACGTGAACAGATCATGCAACGGCATGGCCTGGACTTCGACGACGTGGTCGGCCTGCTTGAACACCTTGGCAAGGACTGTCCCGGCTCGATCTCCTGTGTGCCTGTCGGGACCGGCCCTGCGAAGACTCCGGGAAACCTGCTGACCGACTACGATCCGATCGACCAGAACGAGTTGGAGCGGATCATGACCTCTCTGCGTGACCGCAGGCGGGTGCCGGACGATACCCGTGATCCCTCACCCCTGGCGGGCGTTCAGGGGAAGATCGCATTGACCAGACTTCCGGACGGCAGCTTTGCCCTGCCGCGCCAAGGACTGAATGTGCCGACGACGCATATCCTCAAGGTGCCAAGCCGCTTCGAGATGACCAGCGTTCATCAGGAGCATCTGCTCATGCAACTGATGTCCAGTGCACAGGCACATCCCGTGGCAGCGACAGAAGTGCTTGGCGATGACGCTCTCTGCGGGCTTCTGATCACGCGCTTCGACCGGATCGTCGAGGGCACCGAAATACGACGGCTGCATCAGGAAGACTTTGCTCAGGCGCTCGGGCTTGGGCCGCAGCTGAAATACCAACGCAACGGCATCGAAAACCGCCGCTTCGACGCCCGCGCGATCAGCCAGGTCTTGGCTCAGACCGCACAGCCGGGACGGGCAAGACTGGCCTTCCTCGAGATTACCCTGATCAACCTGCTGCTTGGCAATACGGACAACCACGCCAAGAACCATGCGCTACTGCATGTTGGCTCGCGCCCCAACCTTGCGCCGGTCTATGACGTCGCGCCGATCCTGCTCGATGATCAGGTGGTCCATCAGATGTCTTTCGACATCGGGCAGGCGCGAATGACCGACGAGATCACAGCCGAGGACCTTTCCGCCTTCATCACGGCAATCGGCTTTCCAAGAGCGACTCCTGCCCTGCTGAAACGTCTCCGCGAGATCGTCGCTGACATCGTTGCACGAATTCCCGACATGAGTGGCCCTCGGCGCAAACGCGTCGGTGATGCCATTGCCGAGCAGGCAGGATCACTTGCAGAGGCCGTCGGCATGCAGATCGACATACCGGAACGGGATGCGATGGTTCTGAACCGACCCTGAAAGCGGAGGGTTGCGGCGCCCCCGACCTACGGACACCGGCTGCATCCCCATGATCGACAACCGTTTTCTCTAGGACTTCGCATCTTTCTGGTCGCGGTGAAGTCCCACCCGACACAGATGACGTCGCGCGCAATCTAGGTGTCACAACCAATGAAAGCGACAGCAAGACCATGACACTCCCCTATCAGAACAGCCCCGCAGCGATCTTCATCTCGGCACGCATCCAGGATCTCGCATATCGCAAGAGCCAAGCAGAGATCGCGGCCGAGACCGGTTTCCCGAACCCGAACATGATGACCTTCCTGAAGAACGGTCGGAACAAGGTGCCCCTTGATCGCGTGCCTTCGCTTGCGAAAGCGCTTGAGATCGACCCGGCCTATCTGATGCGCCTCGCCCTCGATCAGTCTATCGGTGAAACTGCGGCTCAAGCCATCACCGAGATCTTCGGAACGCCAGCGACGGAGAACGAACGCGGTTGGCTGGCCGAAATCCGCAACGCATCGGACAACAAGGACCCTCGTCTCACAGGAAGGTCACGCGCCGCGCTCAGGGCGATCTTTGGCAAGTAAAGCCAACGACGAAAGAGAGGGCGCCTCTCTCGCAGCGAGGCCCTTCCCGAGGACGTGGATTGGAATGATCCACGTCCTCGGGAACAGTTGATGTCCGTCGGACCAATACGGTTTCAGTTCAGGGACCGCCAAGCTTCGTCAAAGTGCGACATCGCGCAGGATGCCGGGCTAGAACGGCTTCCGTCCCATGAGAACAATACGAGGGCTGGACGTATGAGCTAAGCGTAACAACAGGACGCTGCTCCATGTCTTCCGACGTCACCTTGAACGAACTGAACCATATGCATCGCATGATCGCCGAGCTCGTTCTGGCCGATCCCGTGTATCTGCCCATTTTCGAACGCATCGAGCACGAGCTTGCGACATGGCGATCAAGGGACGATGCAATCGAGCGCGTTCGCGCCCTATTGGCGGGCTACAAAGCCGCGGCTTGAAGCATTGCCTGCTTCTGCTTCAAACTGGCTCCTTCACCATACTTCTCTCGGGTCAGGCGATGTCCGAAAAGATCGCGCCTGACCCGATCGTCGATCCCTGCGGCCAACATGCGATCCTCGAACGAGTGCCGAAGCGAATAGAGCACATGATCAGAGGTCTCCATCAGTTCGTTCTCTCGAAGATATTTGTTCACCGTCGCGGACAGCCCTGCGCTGCTGCCACGATATCTCGGAAAGCCCTCGGGGTAGGCACGTATCGCGTCGAGGGAAACACCACGGAGCGGGATCGTGCGGCGCGCATAGGCGCTCTTCATCTGCCTGCCTTCCGGCTCGATGGAGATGTAGGGCACGTCTGCTTCGAGGTGTATCGTGTTGCCAGAAAGTGCCGCCAGTTCCGACGGTCGGCATCCGGTGTTGATCATCACGAGAAGAATGGTCCGGGCCTCGGCGTTCAGACCGTTCAATGCCCCGGGAGCAAGCAGCTTGCCGGTGATCCACTCCCGCGAGAATGGTGGCCGTGTCTTGGCCTCGATATCCTTGAGGGCAAGGTCCCTCAACGGCAGCACCGTGCCTAGACGCTTCATCCTGTTCACGGTTTTCAGGACATCCCCGAGGTGGATCAAATCCTTGTTGGCGCTGTTCGGGGTCAACTTCTCGACTTCGAGCCGCTCGACCCACCAGTTTCGGAAATCCAGCATGTCTTCGCCGGTGATCTGATCAATCGGCTTGTCGCCGATCACCTAAATTAGATTTTGGATAGCCTTCTTGCGGGGGTTTTCCCATCGCCGGATCTGATCGGGCGACTTGCCAAGCGTCCTATCCTTCGCAAGTAACCAATAAAGCTCGAGACATCGATTGATGACGAGTGACGGCTCTCTGGCACCGCCAAGCAGGGCCGACGCTTCACGCAAGTCGATGGAGTTCTGCTTGTCATTCGCACGGGTCACGGCAGAAAGCCGATCACGGATCTCTTCAAGCGGCAGTTCGGCGACCTTGTCGGCACGCAGGTAGCGGAAACCCTTCGCCTCGGCCAGATCGCGTGCCGCGGCGAATGACTGCTCGGCGTCGCCATCGGCGCCCGCCAGCTTGGTCTCCCATGCAGCAATCAACTGTTCCCAGACGGCATCGCCCTTCATCTTGGCTGTAGAAGCCGAATCCGTCTTGAGGCTGACCCAGACAAAAGTTCTCGGTTCAACAGATGCATAGCGCTTGGGTACACGCTTGTAGAGATGCAGGGTGCTTTTGACCGAGTTTCCCCGGGTTCTGATCGTCATGACAACCTCGTCGAACCAAGGCTCATGTATCGCTCAATGTATAGCAGTTTGTATAGCAAAAAATGACAAGCCCACAAGCCATCCTGCGCAAGATCCAGCATTTTCTGATCTACACAGCGCGCATGGTGAAGGAAAGTGGCGGAGGCGGTGGGATTCGAACCCACGGTGGGCGTTAACCCACGTCGGTTTTCAAGACCGGTGCATTAAACCACTCTGCCACGCCTCCGACTGGGGCGGATTAGCGCGGCAGCGCGGGCGGTGCAAGGGACTTAGCGCGGCAGCTGGACGGTCTGATTGGCGCCCGAGACTTCGACGGCATAGATCTTGCCAAGCTGGAGGAAGCTGAGCGGCAGGCCGACGATGATCTGGTCGGTCGTGGGGTTCGATGCAAGCCCTGCCGCGGCGGCGTCGGCGGGGGGCGGGCTTGCGACGAAGCGCAGGCGCAGAACGCCGTCCGCATCGGGCGTCAGGCGGTCGCCGGGTTGGGGGCGAACCGAGACCAGTTCCGCCGAATGATAGCCCTTGGTGGGGGCCAGGCCGCGCACGACCAGCAGGCGTCCCTCGGACAGGGGTTCCCACTCGGCCGACAGGATCTGGGGGATGGCGGGGCGCTGGTCTTCGGGGGTGACATAGCCGCCCTCGGGGGCCAGCGAAGACGGGACCGATCGGCCGCCCCAGGACAGCGGGTTCCAACCGCTATCCCCGAACCGTCCGCATCCGGACACCAGTGCGGCGGCGATCAACAGGGGCAGGGTCAGTCTGGTCATGGCGCATCCCTTCGGCATTTGCCCTTGGTGATAGGGGAAACGGGGCGCGCGGAAAAGCCTCTTTGACCTTGGGGCGCGGTCGGGCTAGGCCTTCTTGCGCAAAACGGAGAGACCCATGCCCACCGCCGCTTTCGAGGATATCGCCGAGACATTCGAATTCCTGGATGACTGGGAGGAGCGTTATCGCCACGTGATCGAACTGGGCAAGGCCATGCCCGGCCTGGACCCGGCCTTTCAGGTGCCGGCCACCAAGGTCGATGGTTGCGCCAGCCAAGTCTGGATCCTGCCGCAGATCGAGGCCGGCAGGTTCGATTTTCAGGGCGACAGCGACGCCATCATCGTGCGCGGCCTGATTGCCGTCCTGCACGCCCTGTATTCGGGGCTGCCCGTGGCCGAGGTCGGGGACGTCGATGCCCCCGCCGCGCTGGCACGGCTGGGGCTGGACGAACATCTGTCGGCGCAGCGGTCGAACGGCCTGCGCGCCATGATCGAACGGATCAGGCTGCTGGCCGCCGACGCAAGCTGATCCAGCCGCCGCCCAGCACGCGGGTGCCTTCGGGTTCATAGAACACGCAGGCCTGACCGGGGCTGACGCCGTCTTCGGGGTCCAAGAGTTCGACCTCGGCGCGGCGGCCGGGCAGGGGGCGCAGGATCGCAGGGCGCGGGGGACGCGTGGACCGGATGCGGACAAGGCAGGGGATCTCGCCTTCGTAAGCGCCGTCGCCCAGCCAGTTCACCTCGGTCACGTTGACGGTCTTGGTGGACAGCGCCGCACGCGGACCGACGACGACGCGCCGGGTTTCGGGCTCCAGCCGGACGACATAGAGCGGATCGCCCAGGCCGCCGATCCCCAAGCCGCGACGCTGGCCGATGGTATAGTGGATCACGCCGCGATGGGTGCCCAACACGTTGCCCTCCATGTCGACGATCTCGCCGGGATCGGCCGCGCCGGGGCGCAGCTTTTCGATGACGGCGGCGTAATCGCCGTTCGGGACAAAGCAGATGTCCTGGCTGTCGGGTTTGTCGGCGACCGACAGCCCGTATTCGGCAGCCAAGGCGCGCGTTTCGTCCTTGCTGACCAGATGCCCCAAGGGGAAGCGCAGGAAGTCCAGCTGTTCCTGCGTGGTCGAGAACAGGAAATAGCTCTGATCGCGGTTCGGGTCGGCAGCCATGTGCAGTTCGGCGCGCGCCGCACCGTTCTTGCGCTGGATGTAATGGCCAGTCGCCATGCAATCGGCGTCCAGATCGCGCGCGGTTTCCAGCAGGTCGCGGAACTTGACGCGTTCGTTGCAACGGATGCAGGGCACGGGCGTCGCGCCCGCCAGATAGGCATCGGCAAATTCGTCGATCACGGATTCGCGGAACTTGTTTTCGTAATCAAGGACGTAATGCGGAAAGCCCATGCGTTCGGCCACGCGCCGAGCATCATGGATGTCCTGACCCGCGCAACAGGCGCCCTTTTTCGCCAGCGCCGCCCCGTGATCGTAAAGCTGCAAGGTGACGCCGATGACGTCATAGCCTTCGGATTTCAGCTGTGCCGCCACGACCGAACTGTCCACCCCGCCCGACATCGCCACCACGACGCGCGTCTGCGCGGGCGGTTTGGTAAAGCCGAGGCTGTTCAATTCGGTATCGCGCGCATCGGCGCGTTCGGCGGCAATCATGGTCATCGGATGATCTTTCGCCCCCGCGGGGCCTTGGGCATGCAGTGCTGGATTGCGTCAAAATATATGTAAATGCCCGCTATTCTCAACCCCGCGCGGGGCAGAAAAGCCGCTGCGACTAACCCGGACTTAAAAGCTTTGCGTCACGAAAGAAAGGACAGGAAGAAAAAGGACACCATGTATGTTCGTGAAGAAAACGACCGGACCGCGGATTGCGGCGCTTGATGACGGACGCATCATCAGCGTGGCGGACCTGCCATCGCCGCAGACGCGGTGGGTGGCCAGCCGCAAGCAGATCGTCGTGCTGGCCGTGCAGCACGACCTGATCGCGCGGGACGAGGCGCTGCGTCGTTATGGTCTTTCGGCCGAGGAGTTCGACGGGTGGTGCAAGGCGTTCGAAAGACACGGTGCCCCGGCGTTGAAGACCACATCCCTACAAAAGTATAGACAACTCTAGGTTGATGTATGATGCATGGAGTCAGGGCCGGTAAACCGCATGTTAACCAATTCATCCGAATGTCGGCCCATGACATTGCGGCGAATCGGGGGAAAGATCAGCCATGCGCATTCTTTTGGTAGAAGACGATCCCAGCACGGCACGTGCGATCGAATTGATGCTGACGGCAGCCAGCTATAACGTCTTTTTGACGGATATGGGCGAGGAAGGGATCGATCTGGCCAAGTTGTATGATTACGACCTGATCCTGCTGGACCTCGACCTGCCCGACATGCACGGGATGGAGGTGCTGCGCCATCTGCGGCTGGCGCGCATCGACACGCCCATCCTGATCCTGACCGGGTCGGATGATACCGAAAGCAAGCTGCGCGGGTTCGGATTTGGCGCCGACGATTACATGACCAAGCCCTTCAACCGCGAGGAGCTGCAGGCCCGCATCCAGGCGATCATCCGCCGTTCCAAGGGGCACAGCCAGGCCCTGATTCGGACCGGAGAGATCACCGTCAACCTGGACGCCCGTTCGGTCGAAGTGAAGGGCAAGCCGGTGAACCTGACCGGCAAGGAATACCAGATCTTGGAACTGCTGAGCCTGCGCAAGGGCACGACTCTGACCAAGGAGATGTTCCTCAACCACCTCTATGGTGGCATGGACGAACCCGAACTGAAGATCATCGATGTCTTCATCTGCAAGTTGCGCAAGAAACTCTCCGAGGCCTTGGGCGGGGAGAACCATATCGAGACCGTCTGGGGCAGGGGCTATGTCCTGCGCGACCCCTCTGCCGGGTCGGACCAACGCATCGCGGCCAGCGCCTGATCGATCACGGGTGCTGGACGACCGCGCCCCCTTGCGCGATACCCTGATCTGACAAGGACCGATGGCCGGATGCGTTCCGGCCATGCCGAGGCAGAGAGGACACGATGGCGCAGAATGTGGCAGGGCGGCCGCCCGTAGCGGATCTGGATCACGTCCAGGCCGCATCCGAGATCGCGGAACTGTCGGCGCAGGTCGACGCCGCGAACACCGCCTATCACGGTCAGGATGCGCCGGTCATCTCGGATGCCGACTATGATGCGGCCAAGGCACGGCTGGCGCAGCTGGAGGAGGCTTTCCCCGATCTGGCCCGCGTCGACAGCCCCACCGCGCAGGTGGGTGCCGCCCCTGCCGAGGGTTTCGGAAAGATCACCCATGCGCAGCGGATGATGTCGCTTGGCAATGCCTTTTCCGAGGAGGACGTGGCGGATTTTCTGGCCCGGGTGCGCAGCTTTCTGGGGCTGGCCGCCGACGCCCCCCTGCATGTCACCGCCGAGCCCAAGATCGACGGGCTGTCGCTGTCGCTGCGCTATGAGAAGGGGCGGTTGATCCAGGCGGCCACGCGGGGCGACGGGTCGGTCGGCGAAAACGTCACCGCCAATGCCGCGACCATCGACGACATTCCCCAGATGCTGTCAGGCGATGTTCCCGACATCCTTGAGGTTCGCGGCGAGGTCTATATGACCCATGCCGATTTCGAGGCCTTGAACCGGGCCGAGGGCGGTCGCGTCTTTGCCAATCCGCGCAATGCGGCTGCGGGGTCCCTGCGGCAGATCGACCCGGCCGTGACCGCCAGCCGCCCGCTGCGGTTCTTTGCCTATAGCTGGGGCGAACTGTCCGCCCCCTTGGCCGCGACCCAGATGCAGGCCGTGCAGCGTCTTGCCGAACTGGGTTTTCAGACCAATCCGCTGACGGAACTGTGTCAGGATGCGGCGGGGTTGATCGCGGTCTGGACGCGGATCGAACAGCAGCGCGCGACCTTGGGCTATGACATCGACGGCGTCGTCTACAAGGTCAACGACCTGTCCTATCAGACGCGTCTGGGGTTCCGGGCGACCACGCCGCGTTGGGCCATCGCGCATAAATTCCCCGCCGAAACCGCTTGGACGCGACTGGACCGGATCGAGATCCAGGTGGGCCGCACCGGCGCGCTGTCACCTGTGGCACGGCTGGAGCCCGTGACGGTCGGCGGCGTCGTCGTGTCGAACGCGACGCTGCACAACGAGGATTACATCGCCGGTCGCGACAACACCGGCGCGCCGATCCGCGAGGGGCGCGACATCCGCGAAGGCGATTGGGTCAAGGTCTATCGCGCCGGGGACGTGATCCCCAAGATTGCGGATGTGGATTTGTCGCGCCGGCAGAACGACACGCCCTATGTCTTCCCGACGCATTGCCCGGAATGCGGATCGGACGCGATCCGCGAACCGGACGACAGCGTCCGGCGCTGTAGCGGCGGCATGATCTGTCCCGCGCAGGCGGTTGAAAAGCTGAAGCATTTCGTCAGCCGCGGAGCCTTCGACATCGATGGCCTGGGTGCCAAACAGATCGAGATGTTCTTTGCCGATCCCGCCCTGCCCATCCGCGAACCTGCCGACATCTTCACGCTGGCCGAACGCGACGGGGCGCAGCTGGCGCGGCTGAAGAAACGCGACGGCTTTGGCGAACGCTCGGCCCGCAAGCTGTTCGACGCCATCGAGGACAAGCGCGCCATCCCCCTGTCGCGCCTGCTGTTCGCGCTTGGCATCCGCCATCTGGGTGAGGTCGCCAGCGCCACCCTGGCCCGGCATTTCGGAACCTGGGACGCGCTTGTCACCGCCATCGACGGGGCCGCTGCCGAGCCCGCCTTCAATGCCCCCGATGACAAGGCCCGCCGCGCGGCGCTGGCCGAAAGCCCCCATTGGGCCGAACTGACGGGCATCGACGGTATCGGCAGCGTTCTGGTGAATTCGCTGGTGACCACATTCGCCCAACCGGCCGAACGCCAAGGCATCGACCGCCTGCTGGCCCAATTGACCGTCCAACCCGTCGAGGCCAAGGCCAGCGCCCGGACCGAGGTGTCGGGCAAGACGCTGGTCTTTACCGGCACGCTGGAGCGCATGTCGCGCGCCGAAGCCAAGGCCCGGGCCGAGGCGATGGGCGCCAAGGTGGCCGGATCGGTCAGCGCCAAGACGGACCTGCTGATCGCGGGGCCGGGGGCGGGGTCCAAGGCCACCAAGGCCGCCGATCTGGGGGTCAAGGTGATCGACGAAGACGAATGGCTGCGCATCGCGGGGGCCGAATGACCCAGCCCAAGGGCCGTCCGCCGGCGCTGTTTCCGCTGTTCGCGGGGATCGACACCCTTCCGGGCATCGGCCCCAAGGGGCGTGCCGCGCTGGAACAGATGGGCGTCGAGAAGCCCCGCGACCTGGTGATGACCCTGCCCGCCAGCGGCATCACCCGCCGCCGCATCGCCGCCCTGTCCGAGGCCCGCCCGCCCGAGATCGTGACCATCACAGTGACCATCCTGCGCCATCACCCGCCGCAGGTCAGGGGCAGGCCATGGCGCGTGCATTGCACCGACGGCACGACGGACCTGACGCTGGTCTTCTTCCGCCCGCGCGAAAACTGGATCGAGGGTCAGTTGCCCGCAGGCCAGCGCCGCATCGTCAGCGGCAAGCTGGAACTGTTCGACGGCCACGCCCAGATGGTTCATCCCGACCATATTCTGTCCGAGGCCGATCCCCTGCCGCCCGCATTCGAGCCGGTCTATCCCTTGTCGGCGGGCCTGACCCAAGGGGTCATGACCCGGTCTGCCAAGGCGGCGCTGCAGTTGGTCCCCGAGGTGCAGGAATGGATCGACCCGCAGCTGATCCGCGAACGCGGCTGGCCGTCCTTCACGCAGGCGCTGGTGCAGGCCCATGCGCCGCAATCGCCCGCCGACATGTCGCCCGACAGTCCCGCGCGGGCGCGACTGGCCTATGACGAATTCCTGGCGCATCAGATGACCCTGGCGCTGGTGCGGCGCGAAAAGCGGCGGCTGAAGGGGCGGGCCAGCGCGGGCGACGGGCGGTTGCGGCGCGCGGTGCTGGACCATCTGCCATGGCCGCCGACAGGCGCGCAGGCCCGCGCGGCTCAGGAAATCGCCGATGACATGGCCAGCGACCGGCGCATGAACCGCCTGCTGCAGGGCGATGTCGGCGCGGGCAAGACGCTGGTCGCCATGCTGGCCGCCCTGGTGGCGGTCGAAGCCGGGGGGCAGGCCGTGCTGATGGCCCCGACCGAGATCCTGGCCCGCCAGCATGCCCGCGCGCTTGAGCCCTTGGCCCGCGCCGCAGGTATCCGGCTGGCGGCGCTGACCGGGCGCGACAAGACCGCCACCCGCCAGCAGATCCTGACCGACCTGGCCGATGGCGGCATCGACATTCTGGTCGGCACCCACGCGGTCTTTCAGAAGGACGTGCATTTCAACGACCTGCGGCTGGCCATCATCGACGAACAGCATCGCTTCGGCGTGGGACAGCGGCTGGAACTGGCCGCCAAGGGCGATGTTCCGCCCGACATGCTGATCATGACCGCCACCCCAATCCCCCGGTCGCTGGCACTGTCGCAATATGGCGATCTGGATGTCTCGGTGCTGGATGAAAAGCCGCCAGGCCGGCAGCCGATCACGACGGTGATGATCAGCGACCAGCGGCTGGACCAGGTGACGGACCGCTTGAAGTCCGCGCTGGCGCAGGGCGCGCGCGCCTATTGGGTCTGTCCGCTGGTGGACGAAAGCGAGGTCAGCGACCTGACCGCCGCCGAGGCGCGTTTCACCAGCCTGCGCGCGCAGTTCGGCGACCTGGTGCGGCTGGTCCACGGCCAGATGCCCACCGATCAGCGCGATGCGGCGATGGCCGATTTCGCCTCGGGCGTGGCGCAGATCCTTGTGGCGACGACGGTGATCGAGGTGGGGGTGGATGTCCCGCAGGCCACGATCATGGTGATCGAACGCGCCGAAAGCTTTGGCCTGTCGCAGCTGCACCAGCTGCGGGGCAGGGTGGGGCGCGGGACCGGGGCCTCGACCTGCCTGCTGATGTATCATCCGCCGCTGAACGAGACCGGTGCCCGTCGCCTGACGACCCTGCGCGATACCGAGGACGGTTTCCGCATCGCGCAGGTGGACCTGGAGATGCGCGGCGCGGGCGATGTCATCGGCACGGCGCAATCGGGTCTGCCGCGGTTTCGAATCGCGGATCTGGAACATCAGTCCGGCCTGATGGCCGTGGCGCGAAACGATGCGCGCGCCCTGCTGGAACGCGACCCGACGCTGGACAGCCCGCGCGGCGTGGCATTGCGCCATTTGATGTGGCTGATGCAGCAGGATCAGGCGATTCGATTGGTTCAGGTCGGCTGACAACCAAAATGTTCTTAAAATGTTCTTTACAGCGATCGCTGAATATGAGAACAAAGCAGCAACGGAAAAGGAGTTGCTGCCCATGACCCGCGATTTTCTCTGTGACCTTGTCGGCGTGACGGCCCTTGCGACCACGACTGTGGTGACGCTTTGGCTGCCTGCGATCCTGCAAGCCTGATCTGTTTCCTCTGCCCCGCGTTGCGATGCGGCGCCCTGCCTGTGCGCCGCCACTGTCCAGCACGCGCAACTTGACCGGCCCTGGCAGGGGCCGGTTTTTTTCATTCCAGGTGTTCGGAAATTGTCAGGCGGCGGCCTTGTCCATCGCCTCGATCGTCGCGTCCCATGCCAGCAGGATCGAGGCATGGCGGTTGGGATAGGCCCGCGCCGGCAACAGCGCCTCGAGGTCGGCAAAGGGCGCGGCGGGGGGCTGGCCATCCTGCGTCAGCATGGCGCGCAGCTGATCGCGCACGGTCGCCACGGTATCGCGGTCCAGCCCGATCACCGCCTGTCCCAGGACCGAGGCCGAGGCCTGCCCAAGCGCGCAGGCCCGCACCTCCTGCGCAAAATCCGAAATGGCGCCGTCGGTCATCGTCAGATGCACCGTCACCGACGATCCGCATTGCGGCGAGCGCTTCAGCACGCTGGCCTGTGCGTTCTCCAGCTTGCCCTGATGGGGAATCGCCGTGGTCAGCGCCAGAATCCGGCGCGAATAAAGCTGCATGAGGTCGCTGTCGGCCATCAATCTGTCCTGCGGTCTTTTCGGCACCTGCCTTGGGGATTAGATAGGGACGCGACCCGCGAAAGGAAACCCGATGTTCGACCCTCTCAGCCTGAAATATGACGCCAAGGGGCTGATCCCCGTGATCGCGCAGGATGCCGACAGCGCCGAGGTGCTGATGATGGCCTGGATGAACGCCGATGCGGTGGCCCGGACATTGGACAGCGGGCGGGTGACATACTGGTCGCGGTCGCGCCAATCCTTCTGGATCAAGGGCGAAAGCTCGGGCCATGTCCAGGAACTGGTGGAAATGCGGGTCGATTGCGACAGCGACTGCCTGCTGGTGCTGGTGCGCCAGACCGGTCCCGCCTGTCACACGAACCGCCGCAGCTGTTTTTATACCGCCATCCGCGACGGGTCCGAGGTCGAGATCCTTCAGCCGATGTCCTGAAGTCCGACCATGGCGCGGATATCGGCGGGGGTCGCGCCTTCGTCCCGGTAATGGCGGATGGCGCGGGCATCGTCGCGCTTGGCCAGCCGCTTGCCCGCGTCGTCGCGGATCAGGCGGTGATGCAGATAGCCCGGTGTCGGAAGGTCCAGCAGGCGCTGCAGCAGGACATGGATCCACGTGCTGTCGAACAGGTCCTTGCCGCGCGTGACCAGCGTGATGCCCTGCGCCGCGTCATCGACCACCACCGCCAAGTGATAGGATGTCCCCATGCCGCGCCGCGACAGGATGACGTCGCCGATCCCGTCCAGAAACTCGGCCCGCGTCAGGGTGTGGGGCTGCCCGGGCATGATGGCCCGATCGTGAAAGCCGATCCGGTCGATTCCCAGGGCATCGAAGGCGCGCCCGACATCCAGCCGGATTACGTCATCGGGTCCCGCATCGTGCCTCGGGCGGTGGCGGCAGGTGCCGGGATAGATCAACCCGTCCGGCCCGGCGGGCAGGGCCCCTTCCTGCGGAGCCGACAGCGCCGCACGGATATCGCCGCGCCGACATTGGCAGGGATAGGTCAAGGGCGCCAGACGCGCCAGCGCATCGCGATAGGCCGGCATCCGGTCCGACTGGCGCATGACGGGGCGCGGCCAGTCCAGCCCCAGCCAGGCCAGATCGTCAAGGATCGCCTGTTCGTATTCGGGCCTGCAGCGGTCGCGGTCGATATCCTCGATCCGCAGCCGGAAATCCCCCGCCCGCGCCGCCATCAGCGCCGAGAACGCATGTCCCAGGTGCAAAAGCCCCGTGGGCGAGGGCGCAAAGCGCGTTACTGGGCGGCCAGCCATGCGTTGAAATCATCCTTGGCGCGCTGCGTATAGGCGGGATAGCGGTCCTTGCGGCCACGGCGACCGCTGCGGCCTTCCTCGACCGGGGGGAACAGGCCGAAATTCACGTTCATCGGCTGGAAGGTCTTGGCCTCGGCCCCGCCGGTGATGTGGTTGACCAGCGCACCCATCGAGGTCGTATAGGCGGGCGGCGCAAGGTCCTGACCCTTGGCTTGCGCGGCAGCCATCCGGCCCGCCAGCAGACCCATCGCGGCACTTTCGACATAGCCCTCGACGCCCGTCACCTGACCGGCAAAGCGCAGGTTCGGCTGCGATTTCATGCGCATCCGGTCGTCCAGCAACGTGGGCGAATTCAAGAAGCTGTTGCGGTGGATACCGCCCAGACGCGCAAAGCTGGCATCCTGCAGACCGGGGATCATGCGGAAGACCTGGGTCTGGGCACCGTATTTCATCTTGGTCTGGAAGCCAACGATATTATAAAGCGTTCCCAATGCGTTATCACGGCGAAGTTGAACCACTGCATAAGCTTTTTCATCGGGCTTGTGGACATTGGTCAGACCCACCGGCTTCATCGGGCCAAAGCGCAATGTCTCGCGGCCGCGCTCGGCCATGACCTCGATCGGCAGGCAGCCGTCAAAATATCCGGCGGTCTCGCCCTCGTGGAACTCGGTCTTGTCGGCGGCCAGAAGGGCGTCGATGAAGGCCTCGTATTCGTCCTTGGTCATCGGGCAGTTGATATAGGCGCGCTGCTCTTCCAGCGTTTCGCCCTTGTCGTAACGGCTCTGTTCCCAGGCGATGGACATGTCGATGGTGTCGGCATGAACGATGGGCGCGATGGCGTCGAAGAAGGCCAGCGCCTCGGACCCGGTAATCCCGCGAATGGCCCCAGCCAGCGCGTCCGAGGTCAAGGGACCCGTCGCCACGATCCAGTTGCCGGTGGTGGGCAGTTCGGTGATCTCGCCGGGCTGGATGGTGATCAGCGGTTCCGCCTTCAGCGCCGCGGTGACGGATGCGGAGAACGCCTCGCGGTCGACGGCCAGCGCGCCGCCTGCTGGCAGCTTGTGTTTGTCGGCCATCGCCATGATCAAGCCGCCTGCCGCGCGCATTTCCCAGTGCAGCTGGCCCACGGCGTTCATCACGTCATCATCGGACCGGAAGCTGTTGGAACAGACCATCTCGGCGCAGTCGCCGGATTTATGGGCGAAGGTTTCGACGGTCGGGCGCATTTCGTGCAGCACGACGGGAACGCCTGCGCGTGCGATCTGCCAGGCGGCCTCGGACCCGGCAAGGCCGGCACCGATGATGTGGACGGGTTCCATGCGGATCTCCTGCAAGGGATGCGGGGCGGGGCTAGCAAAGCTTGTCCCAAAAGGAAAGGGGCGGCGCCAGTGGCACCGCCCCGAAGGTCATGCGACCCAAGCGCGCGGGATCATTCTTCCGCGGCGGCCTCGGCCTCTTCGCCTTCCGCATCATCACCTTCGGCACGCAGAGCGGACGGGGCGGCGATGTTGGCGACGACGAAGTCGCGGTCGATGGTCGGCTTGGCGCCTTCCGGCAGCTTGACGCTGCTGATGTGGATCGAGGTGCCGATATCGACGCCTTCCAGGTCGACGGTGATGTGGTCGGGGATGTCGCCCGCGGTCACGATCATTTCGACTTCGTTGCGAACCGTCACCAGCGTACCGCCCTTGCGCAGGCCGGGGCACTTGTCCTCGTTGATGAATTCAACGGGGATGAACAGGTTCACCTTCGAGGTGCGGCGCAGGCGCATGAAGTCGATGTGGATCGGCAGATCCTTGACGACGTCGCGCTGAACGCCACGGCAGATGACGCGCACGTCTTCCTGGCCTTCGACCTTCAGGTTCCACAGCGTGGACATGAAGCGGCCCTTGCGCAGCTGCGTCAGCAGCTTGTTGAAGTCAAACGCGATCGCAGCCGGCTCGACGCCGTTGCCATACACGATACCGGGCACCTTGCCTTCACGGCGAGCTTGGCGGGCGGCCCCCTTGCCTGTCCCCGCGCGTGCCTCAGCCACCAGATCCGGAATCTCTTTGGCCATGTTATCTATCCTTAACCTTATGTGATGACGCCGTCCTCCAAGGGTGCACGGCGACCAAGCGGTGCCCATAACGCAATCGGTACGGGTTGTGAAGGATGAAAATGACGTTCGCGTGTCCCCGCCCCGCGACGTGCAACCACGGTTTGACTTGACCCGGCAATCGCAGATAACGCCCCTGTTCGACATGGGGCTGTGAAACGGAGACGCAGGGTGCAGGGCAGGGTCATCTCGATCGATTATCTGCGCGTTCTTCTGGCGGGCTTCGTCGTGCTGGGCCATTCGGGCTTTGCCCGCGACGTCATCGGCGACACGGGGCTGGCGGTCGGCAACAGCATCCTGCGCGTGGCCGTGCCGGTCTTTACCATCATCGCCGGCTATTTCCTGGCCACGACCCTGCGCAGGGGGCGGCTGTCGCCCTGGGTGGGGCAGTTGCTGGCGATGTACGCGATCTGGTCGCTGGTCTATATCGTCTTCCTATGGCCCTATTTCAGCACGCGCCCCCTATCGCTGACGCTGCGCGACCTGACGCTTGGTTTCATGCATCTGTGGTTTCTGCAGGGCATCGCCATCGCGGGCATCATGCTGGGCGGGTTCCGCCGCCTTGGTCCGCGCGCGGTCATCCTGTCCGCCTTGGCCTTCGCGCTGCTGGGGCTGGGGCTGCAATATGCGCGCATGGCCGAACTGTCGCAGGTGCCGATCGAACATTACCGAAACGGCCCGTTCTATCTCTATCCCTTTCTGGCCATGGGCTGGCTGTTGGCCGAAGGGATGCGGATGCGCATGGCCGCCCTGGCCGCCATCCTCGGCCTGGCCATGACCGTGGCCGAGAACATGCTGTGGATCGCCCGTATCGGCCATGATCCCCTGCTGGAGATCCCCCTGGGGCATTTCCTGCTATGTCCCGCCATTTTCGTGCTGGTGCGGCGCATCCCGATGCCTGCGACCACCTTGCCCCTAGGGGCGGCGGCCGCGGGCATCTACGTGATGCATGTGATCGTGCTGCAGGGGCTGCCGCTGATCGGGGTGGACGACCTGCTCGTCGCCGTCATCCTGGGCATCGCGCTGCCCTTCGGGGTGGTCTGGGCAAGGCAGGCCATCGCCGTCAGGCGATCGGGTATTCGTCCGTGAAGCCCTTGGGGACCAGCAGGTTCTGCGGCCCGACATTCTTCAGATCACGTTCCCCGCACAGGGCCATGCTGATGTCCAGCTCCTTGCGGATCACCTCCAGCGCGCGGGTCACGCCGGCCTCGCCCATCGCCCCCAGCCCGTGGATATAGGCGCGTCCGATCCAGGTCGCATGGGCGCCCATCGCCAGCGCCTTCAGCACGTCCTGGCCCGACCGGATGCCGCTGTCCATATGCACCTCGACCTGGTCGCCGACCGCCTTGACGATATGCGGCAGCATCCTGATCGAGGACAGCGCGCCGTCCAGCTGACGTCCGCCATGATTGCTGACGATGATCGCATCCGCACCGAAATCGGCCGCGATGCGGGCGTCCTCGGGGTCCAGGATACCTTTCAGGATCAGCTTGCCGCCCCACATCTCGCGGATGCGGGCGACCTTGTCCCAGTCCAGCTTGGGGTCGAACTGCTCGGCCGTCCAGTCCATCAGCGAACTGGTATCGGCGACCCCCTTGGCGTGGCCCACGATATTGCCGAAAAAGCGCCGCTTGGTCTTCAGCATCCCCATGCCCCACCGCCAGCGCGTGGACAGATCCAGCATCGTCGGCAAGGTCATCTTTGGCGGCGCAGTCAGGCCGTTCTTCAGGTCCTTGTGGCGCTGGCCCAGGATCTGCAGGTCCAGCGTCAGCACCAGCGCGCTGCAGCGGGCCGCCTTGGCGCGTTCGATGATGGCGGCCAGGAAATCCTGGTCCTTCATCACGTAAAGCTGGAACATGAAGGGCTGGGTGGTATGTGCCGCCACATCCTCGATCGAACAGATGGACATGGTGGACAGCGTATAGGGGACGCCGAACTTCTCGGCGGCGCGGGCGGCGTGGATCTCGCCATCGGCATGCTGCATGCCGGTCATGCCGACGGGCGCCAGGCCCACCGGCATCGTCACGGGCATTCCGACCATGTCGCCCGCCAGCTTGCGGTCTGTCATGTCGACGGCCACCTTCTGGCGCAGCTTCAGCTTGGCGAAATCGGTCGTGTTCTCGCGGAAGGTCTGCTCGGTATAGCTGCCCGATTCCGCATAGTCGTAAAACATCTTCGGCGTTCTTGCGCGATGCAACGCCTTGAGGTCATCGATCGAGGTGATCACCGCCATCTAGCCCATCCTCCCCTGTGCAGGGGAATTGGTAACAGCGCCCATGGCCCCGTGCAATCACCGCATCGCGGCGCGGCGCAGTTCCTCGGGGACGACCGGACCTTGAAGTGCGCGGGCACGGGCACGCAACGCCTCGGCGCGGGCATCCGTCGCGGCCTCGACCGGGGCGGGATCGGCGGCGGCAGCCTGGGCATGGACCGGCACCGCCGGTTCCGCCAGCAACTGGCTGGTGGGCAGCAGGTCGGGATAATCGCCCTCGGTCCCGCAGGCGGCAAGAGCCAGGGTAAACATCAGGGCAATTGGCAGGGCAGGGCGCGACACATGGTTCATGGCCGCAGATTACGCGCAGGCCGGGCGGGCGGCAACGGCCCTCGTGACCTATCGCGATCCCTTTTCACCGCCCCCCGCGCAGGCTAGAACACCGCATGGCCCGCACCCAAGGTTCCCGCGCCGAGATCACCGGCCCCCTGCTTCGCGACCAGGCCCGCCGCCTGTTCGCGCGACAGGGCTATGCGGCGGTGTCGATGCGCCAGATCGCGGCGGCGGTGGGCGTTCAGGCGGGCGCGCTCTATGCCTATACCCCCGACAAGCAGGCGCTGCTGCACGATCTGCTGGAAAGCCACATGCAGGATCTGCTGGCCGCCTGGTCGGATGCGCCCGATGCGGAACCCCTGGCGCGGCTTGAACGCTTCGTCCGCTTCCATATCGGCTTCAGCCTGGACAATCCCGATGCGGTCTTCCTGTCCTATATGGAACTGCGCAACCTCAGCCCCGAAAATTTCGCCGCCATCGCGGAACTGCGCGGCCGCTATGAAGCCGCGCTGGAAGGCATCCTGCGGGACGGCATTGCCGCCGATGTCATGCGGATCGAAGACCCCAAGCTGACCACCCTTGCCCTGATCGCCATGCTGACCGGGGTGACCAACTGGTATCGCGAAGGGGGCCGTCTTGATCGCGTCCGCATCACCGATATCTACTGGGGCCTTGCACGCGGCGCGGTGGGGGCGCATTGATCGCGTCTTCTTCTTTGCCCAAATACCCATTCCGCCCGGCTTGCCGCAGGGCGCATCATTGCAGATAATCAGACCATGGCCCTACCTCCCGGTTTCCTTGACGAGATTCGCCATCGCGTTCCGATCAGTCGCGTGATCGGCAAGAAAGTCGTGTGGGATCTGCGCAAGTCGAACCAGGCGCGGGGCGACTGGTGGGCGCCGTGCCCCTTCCATCAGGAAAAATCCGCCAGCTTCCACTGCGACGACCAGAAGGGCTTCTATTACTGCTTCGGCTGCCAGGCCAAGGGCGATGCGCTCTCCTTCCTGCGCGAGGCGGACGGCCTGGAATTCATGGACGCGGTCAAGCTGCTGGCCGCCGAGGCGGGCCTGCAAATGCCCGAACCCGACCCGCGCGCCCGCGAACGGACCGACCTGCGCAGCAAGCTGCTGGAAGTGACCGAAGCCGCCTGCCGCTGGTTCCGGCTGCAGCTGCAGACATCATCGGCCGCCGCGGCGCGCGACTATCTGGATCGCCGGGGCCTGGATGCCGAAGCGCTGGAACGCTTCGAGATCGGCTTTGCCCCCGACAACCGACAGGCGCTGACCACGGCCCTGCGCGACAAGGGCTTCCCCGAGGCGCTGATCATCCAGGCCGGCATGTCCGCCAAGCCCGACAATGGCGGGGCGATCTATGACCGCTTCCGCGACCGGATCATCTTTCCGATCCGCGACGGGCAGGGGCGCTGCATCGGCTTTGGCGGGCGCGCCATGGACCCGAATGCACGGGCGAAATACCTCAACAGTCCGGAAACGCCGCTGTTCGACAAGGGGCGCAATCTCTACAACCTCGGGCCTGCGCGCAGCGCGGTGGCCAAGGGGCAGCGTCTGGTCGTGGCCGAAGGCTATATGGACGTGATCGCCTTGGCGCGGGCGGGGTTCGAAGGGGCCGTCGCCCCCTTGGGGACCGCCATCACCGAGGAACAGCTGCGGCTCATGTGGCGGGTGTCGCCCGAACCGATCATCGCGCTGGACGGCGATGCGGCGGGTCAGCGCGCGGCCCAGAGGCTGATCGATCTGTCCCTGCCGATGACCGGGCCCGGACAGGCGCTGCGTTTCGTCATCCTGCCGGCGGGGCAGGACCCCGACGACCTGATCAAGGCGGCGGGGCCGGGGGCGATGGGGGCGTTGCTGGACGGGGCCAAACCGCTTCTGGATCTGCTCTGGGCGCGCGAAACAGAAGGGCAGGTCTTTGACAGCCCTGAACGCAAGGCCGCGCTGGACCGTCGCCTGCAGGAGGCCGTCGCCCGCATCCCCGACGAACTGACCCGCAGCCATTACACCGAGGAAATCCGCCGCAAGCGGTGGGAAACCTTCGGCGGCGGCGCCCGCAAGCAGAGCCGCAGCAACTGGCAGCCCGGCAACGGACGCAACATGACCGGCAAGCGCGGCGCGCAGCCGACCATCCCCCGCGGCCCGCTGCCCCCCGTCAACCTGAACATGCCCGAACATGGCGAGGATCTGCTGGAGGGCGCGGCGCTGCTGATCTGCGCGCTGCGGCCGACCATGGTGACGATGGTCGAAGCCCGCCTGGAACGGCTGGTGCCCCGCAACGCCGAACGCGGCGCGCTGCTTCACGATCTGCTGACCCAGGGCGAAAGCCAGATGGGACGGCGCTGCCTTGAAACCTTGCGCCGCGACGCCCATCTGGGTCTGACCCCGAACGTGATCCAGCAGCAAGAGGACGCCGCCGCTATCGCAATCCTGCAGAACCTTCTGGACAGGCTGGAAGCGGCCCGTGCCACCAGCCACGAACTGGCCCGCGCCGAAAGCGAGATCCAGGGCGAGGCGGATGAAGGCCTGACATGGCGGATCAGCCAGACGACCCGCGCCCGGCATCTGGCCGAACGTCCCGAACTGGAAACCAGCGGCGACATGGATGAGGACCGCAGCGCGCTCTCTGCGCAGCTGTCGGGCTGGCTGGACGGGCAGATCTGGCGAAAGCCTTCGGGGCGATGATCCGGCATGGCGAATGCGAATCGCCCGCTGGAGGGATCGCGAATCATCATTGCGGACGGCCTTTGATTCGGCCGGGAACCGCGCTAGAAACGTCATAATTCCGCAGCGATTCGCCGCAACTGCCGAATCAACTGCCCAAGACCGCGCCGAGAAGGAGCCCTGGATGGCCGCCAAGGACGACGACCACGACAAGACCGACAAGGACGACAACGCCCATTCGTTGGACATGAGCCAGGCAGCGGTCAAGAAGATGATCGCCGAGGCGCGCGAACGTGGTTACATCACCTATGACCAGTTGAACGCCGTCCTGCCGCCCGAGCAGGTCAGCAGCGAACAGATCGAGGACGTGATGTCGATGCTGTCCGAAATGGGCATCAACGTCATCGAGGACGAGGACGGGGCCGAGGAATCCGAAGGCGGCGCCATCGTCACCACCGGCAGCGGAAACCGCGAAGTCGCCGTCTCGACCACCGAAACCGAAAAGCTGGACCGCACCGACGACCCCGTCCGCATGTATCTGCGCGAGATGGGCAGCGTCGAATTGCTGTCGCGCGAGGGCGAGATCGCCATCGCCAAGCGGATCGAGGCCGGCCGCAACACCATGATCGCGGGGCTGTGCGAAAGCCCGCTGACCTTCAAGGCCATCACGCTGTGGCGCGACGAGCTGTTGGACGAAGACATCCTGCTGCGCGACGTCATCGACCTGGAAACGACCTTCGGTCAGTCCATGGAAGGCGAAGAGGGCGACGAGGTCGTCGTTCCGGTCGCAGGCAGCGAAACCGCGGGCACCCCGTCGGAAGCCGGCAAACGCGAGGAATACGACGCCGACGGAAACCCGCTGCGTTCCGACGACGAGGATGACGAGGACGAAGGGGCCAACCTGTCGCTGTCGGCGATGGAGGCCAGCCTGAAGCCGCGCGTTCTGGAAACGCTGGAATCCATCGCGCTCTACTATGAGCGTCTGTCCGACATGCAGGATCTGCGCATGTCCGCGACCATGAACGAGGATGACAGCTTCTCGGCCACGGCAGAAACCGATTACCAGACCCTGCGCAGCGAAATCGTCGTGCTGGTGAATTCGCTTCACCTGAACAACGGCCGCATCGAGGCGCTGGTCGATCAGCTTTACGGCATCAACCGCCGGATCGTCACGATCGACAGCGGCATGGTCAAGCTGGCCGATGCCGCCCGCATCAACCGTCGCGAATTCATCGATGCCTATCGTGGCAGCGAACTGGACCCGACCTGGGTCGACCGCATGGCGGGCCAGGCCGGTCGCGGTTGGCAGGCCCTGTTCGACCGGTCGCGCGATCAGGTCGAAAAGCTGCGCGGCGACATGGCCGAGGTCGGCCAGTATGTCGGCGTCGACATCGAGGAATTCCGCCGCATCGTGGCCCAGGTCCAGCGCGGCGAGAAAGAGGCCCGCCAGGCCAAGAAGGAGATGGTCGAGGCCAACCTGCGCCTGGTCATCAGCATCGCCAAGAAATACACGAACCGTGGTCTGCAATTCCTTGATCTGATTCAGGAAGGCAATATTGGCCTGATGAAGGCCGTCGACAAGTTCGAGTATCGCCGCGGCTACAAGTTCTCGACCTATGCGACCTGGTGGATCCGCCAGGCGATCACCCGGTCCATCGCGGACCAGGCGCGCACGATCCGCATCCCGGTCCATATGATCGAGACGATCAACAAGCTGGTCCGCACCGGCCGCCAGATGCTGCACGAGATCGGCCGCGAGCCGACGCCCGAGGAACTGGCCGAGAAGCTGCAGATGCCGCTGGAGAAGGTCCGCAAGGTGATGAAGATCGCCAAGGAGCCGATCAGCCTTGAAACCCCGATCGGGGACGAGGAAGACAGCCAGCTTGGCGATTTCATCGAGGACAAGAACGCCGTCCTGCCGCTGGACAGCGCCATTCAGGAAAACCTCAAGGAAACCACGACCCGCGTCCTGTCCAGCCTGACCCCGCGCGAGGAGCGCGTTTTGCGGATGCGTTTCGGCATCGGGATGAACACCGACCACACCCTGGAAGAGGTCGGCCAGCAGTTCAGCGTCACCCGCGAACGGATCCGTCAGATCGAAGCCAAGGCGCTTCGCAAGCTGAAGCATCCCTCGCGCAGCAGAAAGCTGCGGTCCTTCCTTGACCAGTGATCTGAAGGATATCGACGGGCTGGGTTACTTCCTGTACCGCAGTTCGGCCACATCGGAACTGAGCGGAGGTGACACGCAGGATATTTTGCGTTCTGCGCGTCACCGCAATCAGGCCTTGGGGCTGACCGGCTGTCTGCATTTCGAAGACGGGATGTTCTTTCAATGGCTGGAAGGCCCGAAGGAAGGGCTTTTGCAAGTTGTCGACCTGATCCTTGCCGATGATCGCCACCAAGAGATCACCGTTCTGGATCAGGGCGCCTTGGACCAGCGGCGCTTTCAGGATTGGCGGATGCGCTTTTCCGACAGGGACCGGGCTTCGCTGATGGATTGGTTCGCCAGTTCCGACAAATCCACGGTGCGCCCCAAGGATTACGCCGGGGCCGTCGTCGCCTTCCTGCTGTCCATCGCGATCTGACGGCTGGCCTTGCAGGCCGGGCACGAAAAGTGAACACTGGCCGAAAGATCCGGGGGCAGTGGCAGGATGCAGGGTTTGGAAGACATGATCTGGTGGCAGGGCGGCCAGGCGCTGGCGGTTGCGGGCGTGATCGCGCTGCTGGCGGCATTCGGCTGGTTCAGGGCAGCAGGGCGCCTGCGCCGAACCACCGCCGATCTGACCGATCTGCAGGCGCAGCTGCACCAGCGTGACGTTGTCCTTGGCCAGCAGCAGGCGCGCCACGATCTGAACGCCGTTCGCCTGTCCCAGCTTGAGGAAGAGCGCGACGGCTTGACCGATGCGCTGCATCAGGCCCATCAGGCCGCGAACCGGCTGGAAACCCAATTGGCCCAGCATCGCCTTGGCGCGCAGAAGGATGCCGAAGCCGCCGCCCGTGAAATCGCCACGCTGAGGGAAATGCGGGCCGAGATGACGGCGCAGTTCAAGCTGCTGTCGGCCGAAACCCTGCGCGCCCAGCAAGGCCAGATCCAGCAGGCGCAGAACGATCAGCTGAACGCGCTGTTGAACCCGTTCCGCGACCAGGTGAACCGTTTCCAGACCGAGATGCAGACCCGCAACAAGATCCTGGACGAGGAATCCGCCCGCCTGCGCGAACAGATCCTGTCGCTGCACAACCGCTCGGAACAGATCTCGCGCGAGGCGGTGAACCTGACACGGGCACTCAAGGGTGACAAGCAGCAGCAGGGTGCCTGGGGCGAGATGGTGCTGGAACGGATCCTCGAGGAATCCGGCCTGATGGACGGCACGCATTACGATCTGCAATCCACCTGGCGCGATGACGACGGCAAGCTGTGGCGGCCCGATGTGGTGGTGAAGATGCCGCGCGGCAAGGTCATGGTGATCGACAGCAAGGTCTCGTTGAACGATTACGAAGTCTCGGTGACCCATGACGACCCCGCCGAGGCCCAGGCCGCCCTGCGTCGCCATGTCGCCGCGATCCGCACCCATATCACGACGCTGTCGGCCAAGGGCTATCACCGGATGGATGATGCTTCGGTCGATTACGTGCTGATGTTCATCCCGATCGAGGGGGCGTTCTCGGATGCGCTGCGGGCGGACCCGACGCTGGCCTCCTTCGCGATGGAGGGTCGGGTGGGCCTGACCACACCGACCACGCTGATGCTGACCCTGCGCACCATCGAACATATCTGGGCCGTGGAGCGACGCGAAAGCAATGCGATGGAAATCGCCCGTCGTGCGGGGCAGCTTTACGATAAGGTCGCAGGCTTCGTCGACGCGATGGAGGGGGTCGGCAAGGCGCTGGACCAGGCCAATCGCGCGCATGGCCAGGCCATGGACCGCCTGACGCGCGGGTCGGGCAACGTCATCCGTCAGGTCGAGATGCTGCGGGGTCTGGGCGCGCGCAATACCAAGCAGATTGCATTGGACCATGATCGGGGCGACGATGAGGCCCTGGCAGGACCGGAGGCCGCGGAATGATCACCGAATTCAGCATCGACACCCATGGCCCCGCCTGCCACGAATTCACACGCGATATCGCCGACTGGTTGATGCGCGCCAAGGTCGGTGATGGCCTTCTGACGCTGATGGTGCGGCACACATCCTGCTCGCTGCTGATCCAGGAAAACGCCGATCCGGACGTGCAGGTCGATCTGCTGGCATGGCTGGAGCGGATCGCGCCGCCGGCCGATCATCCCTCCATGGGGTGGATCACCCACCGCTACGAAGGGCCGGACGACATGCCGGCGCATCTGAAGGCCGCCGTCCTGCCCGTCAGCCTGCAGGTTCCCGTGACGCAGGGGCGGATGAGCCTAGGCCGTTGGCAGGGGATCTATCTGGTCGAACATCGCCGCGCGCCGCACAGGCGGCAGGTCGCGGCGATGTTCCAACCGCTTTAGTTCTGCGGCATCAGATAGGTTTCGCGGATGACTGCGCGGGCGGGCGCTTGGATCATGTGCATGACCGCATCGGCCACGTCCTGCGGCTGCAGCTTGTCCGGGGCGCCGTCATCGAAGAAGGCGGTGTCGACCATGCCCGGTGCGACGACCGAACAACGCCCGCCCCATTCGCGCATCTCTTCGGCCAGGTTGCCCGCGTAACCATGCACGAACCACTTGGTCGCGCCATAGATCGAGCCCTGGATATGCATGCGCCCGGCCGCCGAACCGGTCAGCACCAGCGTGCCCTTGGTCTTGCGCAGCTGGGGCAGGGTCGCGCGGGCGGTCATGATGACGCCCATGACGTTCAGATCGACCATGCCCTTGATGTCATCCAGATCGCCTGCCTCGGTGCCGGGTTTGGACAGGCCGCGCCCGGCATTGGCAAAGGCTGCGTCGATGCCGCCGAAGCGGTCGGCAGTCTGGGAAACGGCCTGGGTCAGGTCGTCGATATTCGTCGCGTCGCCGCTCGTGACCAGCGCCTTGTCGCCCAGCTCTTGGGCCAGATCGGTCAGCTTGTCTTCGGACCTCGCGAACAGCGCCACGTTCCAGCCCGCCTTGACCGCGCTTCTGGCGGTGGCTGCGCCGATGCCCGAGGAAGCACCGGTGATGAACAGGGTCTTGCCCATGGTTTTTCCAATCCTGTGAATGTTCGGGAAAATGCTGCCGTCGAACGCGGCTTTCGCGTCACAGGTTCCAGACCTGCTATCTTGTGTGCAGCCGATAGCCCTACCCAAGCTCTGCCAAGATGCCTATAGTGGATGGGGATTGCCGGATCGAAGGGACAACGGAATGCGCTGCCCATTTTGCGGGAACGTCGACACTCAGGTCAAGGATTCGCGTCCGGCCGAAGACAATGTGGCCATCCGCCGTCGCCGATTCTGCCCGTCCTGCTCGGGGCGCTTCACGACCTACGAACGTGTGCAGCTGCGCGATCTGGTCGTCGTCAAATCCAATGGCAAGCGCGAGGATTTCGACCGCGACAAGATGGCTCGGTCCATTCGCATCGCCATGCAGAAACGCCCGGTCGAGCCCGAGCGGATCGAACAGATGATCAGCGGCATCGTCCGCCGTCTGGAAAGCACGGGCGAAACCGACATCCCCTCCAAGGCCATCGGCGAGATCGTGATGGAGGCCCTGTCGCGGATCGACAATGTCGGCTATGTCCGCTTTGCCAGCGTCTACAAGAATTTCCAGGATGCGGATGATTTCGACAAATTCGTGTCCGAACTGCGCCCCGGCGCCACCAAGATTGACCTCTGATCCCGCACATGATGCCAGCCACATGGCCCATGCCCTGCGCCTTGCGCGGCGCGGGCTTGGCAATGTCTGGCCCAATCCCGCCGTCGGCTGCGTGCTGGTGCGCGACGGTCGCGTCGTGGGGCGGGGCTGGACGCAGCCCGGCGGTCGCCCCCATGCCGAACGCATGGCGCTGGACCATGCGGGCGACCTGGCGCGCGGCGCCACGGCCTATGTTACGCTGGAGCCCTGCGCCCATCACGGCCGAACGCCCCCCTGCGCCGAAGGGTTGGTTGCTGCGGGCGTGACGCGCGTCGTGACCGCACTGACCGATCCCGATCCGCGCGTGGCGGGCAAGGGGCATGCCATGCTGCGCGCAGCGGGCATCGCCCTGACCCAAGGGGTGCTGGCCGATCGCGCGGCCGAACTGCAGGCAGGGTTTCTCAGCCGCATCACGCGGCGCCGGCCTTTCGTGACGCTGAAGCTGGCCAGCAGTCTTGACGGACGCATCGCCATGGCCAGCGGGGAAAGCCGCTGGATCACCGGGCCGGACGCGCGGGCCCATGTGCATGCACTGCGCGCCCAGCATGACGCGGTGATGGTCGGGGGCATGACGGCGCGCGCCGACCTGCCGCAGCTGAACGTGCGCGGCATCCACACGCCCCAGCAGCCGGTCCGCATCGTCGTCTCCAGCCAGGCATTGCCGCCGCTTGCGCCGCAGGATGCCGATCATGGCCCACTGTGGCGCGTCGAAGGCCCCCCCGATCGGATCATGGCCGATCTGGCGGGACGCGGTATCACCCGCGTCTTCTGCGAGGGCGGTGGTCGCCTGGCCGCCAGCCTTTTGGCGACGGGGCTGGTCGATCAGGTCATCGGCTATAGCGCGGGGCTGATGCTGGGATCGGATGCGCGGCCCTTCGTCGGGCCGACCGGATGGGAACGGCTGGCCGAGGCACCCCGTTTCCGGCTGGTGGAAACCCGCCAAATCGGGCCCGACCTGTTCCACCGCTGGCGGGTGCTTTAGCGCCGCCAGATCCAGGCATGTCCGGCCAGCGCCCCTTGGGCCTTGGCCAGCAGGCGCAGCACCGGGGGCTGCCCGCCGATTCCCGACCGCAGGCGGTCCAGCGCAACCTCGGGCGGGCAGGGCAGACCGGTCAGCGGATCGCGATAGCGCGGATAGGCGATCAGGCAGGCATGGACCAGCGCGGCCAGGTCCGGTCTGGCCTGTCTGCGTGCGGGGATCGGCCCCAGATCCCGCGTCAGGCCCCAACCCGCATAGAAGGGCGCGCCGAGGGTCGTCACCGGAACCCCGCGCAGCAATGCCTCGAACCCCATGGTCGAGGTGATGGTCCAAAGCTCGTCCACGTTATCGATCAGCGTGACAGGATCGGCCTGATCGGCGACGTGATCGGCCAGATGGCAGGCATCGATCCGGCCGGGGCGCAGGCCCGCCTCGACATCGGGGTGGGGTTTGAAGACGATGAAGGCGTCCGGGTTGTCAGCGCGCACGCGTTCCAGCAGCGCAAGATTCGTGCGCTCGACCCCCGCCCCCTTCAGGATCGAGGCGTCGTTTTCCACCTGACCGGGAACCAGGATGCGACGGCGATGGTCGCGCGGCGGCAGGTCGGTGACGCCGTCCAGATTGTATTTCGACAGCCGCGCGGCGATCAGGGTCGCAATCAATCGCTGCGCCCGGTCATGACCGCCCGGCGGCAGGCCCTGGGCAATCAGGCGTTCCAGCCGCGACGGCGCGGTCGGGTCGAAATAGATGCCCAGATCGTCGGCCACGACCGACAGCGGCGGCGTCAGCGCCGCCCCAAGGCCGCGCGATCGCAGAAAGCCGTCCTCGACCCGCGTGGCCTGCGGAACGTCGCCTGCATGGCCGGCCCAGGCCAGCGTCACCTGCGCCGAGGGCTTGGCCGCGAAACGCAAGGGGGCGGCATCGCCGAATTCGCAAGCGATGAAGCGACGTTTCCACAGCCGCATGCCATAGGCCAAGTGGCCGCCGCGATCCTGTCGAAAGGCCCGCGTTTCCGCCTGCATCTGGTCCAAGGCGCCGTCGAAATCGGTCAGCCGGTCGCGGCAGGGATCGTACCATGTCGGGCCGTTCAGATGGCTGGCCGCGAAAAGCGCGCTGCGGGTCGCGGTGCCGCGATGCAGGGGCATGTCGTCCTGGGTCAGGCCCCATCCCGCATAAAAGGGCTGGCCAAAGATTCGAGGCATGTGCCCGGCCAGCAGCGCCTCGTAACCCAGCTGAGAGCTGACGGCATAGACCGCGTCCGCTGACTCGACCAGCCGCCAGGGCGAAACAGGCCCGTCGCAGATCAGATCGCCCGGTCGCAGATCGGCTGGCCCAAGATGCCCCGATCGCAGGCCCGCAGCGGTTTCGGGATGGGTGCGGATGACGATGCGGCGGCCCGGATTTTCATCCCGCGCGGCGGTCAGCATCTGCAAAAACCGGTCCCGTCCCGCCCCCTGCAGCGAAGCGTCCCCACGCGTCTGGTCGATGACCAGCACATAACCCGGCGCAGGCGGGAGCAGGTCGGGATCGTGCATGTTGTATTTCGACAGGTCCAGCGCCCGCAGCCGCGCCAGACCCTGATCGGCCTGCGCGATCTGCGCCCCGGACAGGGGCTGCGCGATCAGGCGGTCCAGAAGCGAGGGCTGCGAGGGGTCGAAATGCAGGCCGATCGGATCGATCAACAGCCCGATGGGGCCGCGTCGCGCCAGCCGTTCCCGGCTGCGCCCCGGCAGGACCGACCGCAGGAACGCGTCTTCGACCGTGACCACGGGGCTGGCATGGCGGCGCGCGACGGCCCTGCCGCGCCAGGCGGTGGGGCTGGCCCCCCAGATGCCCACCGCATCGCCGGGACGCGGCAGGCCGATGACGGGCCGCCATCCAGCCAGGGTCAGGATGCGCGCCAGCCGGGGCCGGTTCAGGAAGCCCAGGTTGAAAATGCAAAGCCGCCGGGAGATCCCGGCGGCTTTGTCGTCATCACCCCTCATCGAAGGGTCAGTTGCCGAGCGAGCTGAGGCTGTCGGCCGTGGCCGCGCTGCCGGTCACGGCGGACAGGGTCTTCTGCCACTGCACATAGGGTGCCTCGGTCACATAGACGGTGTCGCCGTCGCGGATGACGAAGTCCCGCGCCAGGAACAGGCCGTTGGGACGCGTCAGGTCCAGCACATAGGCGAAACGCTGCGACCCGATGACCGGCTTGCCCAGAACCCGGCTTGCCACCGATTCCGGTTCGTCGCGCAGAACGAAGACGCCGGTCGGATCGGCCAGGGTCGAATTCAGACCGCCGACCATGGCGATGGCTTCCGCCGCGTTGATGGTTTCATTGCCCAGGGGCACGCGGGTCTGGCCGCCAAGGGCGCCCAGGGCGGTGAAGTTGCGCTGGTCTTCCTCGACCACGATCAGGTCGCCCGGACGCAGGGCGATGTCGTTCGAGGGGCTGGCGTAAAGATCGGTCAGCCAGACGCGGCCGCTGTCATTGCCGCGCTTGACGGTGACGACGGCGACCTCGGGGGGGATGGCGACGCCGCCAGCGCGGGCCAGCATGGCCGACAGGCTGCGGGTCGGGCGTTCGATCGGATAGACGCCCTGGGCGCTGACGCTGCCGACGACAGACACCGTGGCACCGTCACCGGCCATGCGCTGCACCGTCACCTGCGGATCGGGGGTCTGGGCGGACAGACGTTCGGTGATGTTCTGGCGCAGCTGGTCGGGGGTGCTGCCGGCGGCGCGGACGCGGCCTGCATAGGGCACGAAGATGAAGCCCGCGCTGTCCACCTGGATTTCCGTCAGCTGGGTTGAGCTGCTGCCGAGCGACGCCAGAAGCCCGTCATCGACGTTCTCCCAGATCGACAGGCCCAGCACGTCGCCCGCCCGGATTTCATCCGCACCGACCTGACCGGCCGCGCGGAAGCTGTTCGAGAACCCGTAGGAGGGCGCAAAATTGGCGGCCCTGGTCACGTGGTCATTTACATAGATCACCTGGGTGTTGCCACCGCGTTCGACCGCGCCATCGAAAATCTCGCCCTTGTTGGGGCCCGAACGCGGCAGCGCACAGGCCGAGACAAGCACCATCGACGCCATCAGAAGCAGCCTTACCGGCGCCTTGAACCGAAACAAAACTGTCACCTCGCATACTCCTGTTATCCAGTTCCGGTCTTTGTCGACCGGTTCGTCATTAGTTTAGCGGTGCCATCTTTGGCAGGCTATCGAATCTTGTCGCGGCGGCATCATCCGTCGCGATCGCCCAGTTGCTGGCGGGGAAGCGTGCGTCCCGATGCCAGCGCCTGGTATGGGTCTTCGGCCGACAGCATCATGTCGGCGACCTGCCGCAGGGCATGGGCGCGCGACCTGCCGGCATAGTAGCCGCCCGGAACCTGGCTGGTCTGTAGCAGGTAGTCGCGGAAGACGCGATAGGCCTGCGGGTCGGGGGCATCGGGCGATTGCAGGAAATCCTCCAGCGATTGCTCTGATACCAGTCCCGGCTTTTCATAGACGGCACGGCCCAGGGTCTTGACCGGGATGCCGCGCCACAGGGCCTGCTGGGCGGCGGTTGAATTGACCGTGACGACCGCGCGGGCATGGGACAGGATCTCGGCCAACTTGCCGCCGCGGATATAGTGGACGCGTTCGGGGATGCCGGCGGCGGCGGCGGCGGCGCGAATGGCGGCGCGGTTGCCCGCGCGCCCGTCCTCCAGCGGGTGGGCCTTGAAGACCAGGTGATGGTGGCGCGGGGCCGATCGGGCGAAGGCCGCGATCACCACCTGGATGAACTGGGCATTTTTGGTGAAGGGTGAATGGCCCAGGAAATTCGAATCATGTTCCAGCTGCATCGGGACCAGCGCATAGGGCCATCCCGACAGTCGCAGCCGGCGCCATTGCAGCGCGCGTCCCAGGTTATAGGCCGGCGCCAGCATGAAGCGGCGCAGGTTCAGCCGGAATTCCTGCACCACGGAAATCGCCCGGTGTCCGTGATAGGCCCGATAGCGCCCATTCGCGATCAGGATCAGGAAGTGATAGAAGGCGCCATAGAATTTGTGCTGGCGCATGTCGCCCCAATGGGCGGGGGGGCGGCGCACCTCGTTGATCTGTTCGCGCAGCACGGCGCGCATTTCGTCCAGCCCGATCCCCAGCAGCGCCGAATTGCCGTTCGAACCGTGGCGTTCATAGGTGATCCAGTAGGGACGCAGATAGCCTTCCTCGAAGACGTGGAAACGGATGCCCCGGGCGGCGGCCTGCGACCGTGCGGTGTCGTGGATGGCACGGACATCGCCGTAAAGCACGATATCGGTCACGCCCTTGCCGCGGATCAGCTCGGCCAGATGGTCGGGCCATTCCAGCACGCTGCCCTCGTGCCGGATGAAATGCGGCTTGTCGCTCCAGAAGAATTCGTCGCCCGCGTTGAAGCCGCAGCGCCAGACCTGCGCCCCGGCGGCCCGCAACAGCCGCGCAAGCCGGTCGAAGAACGGCCCGTGCGGTCCCTGCAGCATCAGGAAGACGCGGCCATCGGCGGGCAGGTCGGTCATGTCCACATCATCTGCCGCTGATCCGGTCGTGACGGCCGGATCGGTCCTGACGGGGCTGGCGGTGTCCAGATCATACATGGGCAACTTGCGAAAATTCCGTATCCTCACCGACACGTTACCACATGGGATGCCATGAACGCCGTCCCCGATCCAGCAATTTGTCCCGATGATGCAAATGGTAACGGTTCTGCCACACCGGGGTTGGTCCTTGATCGGACAGGGGGTATGGCCTAGGTCAATCGCAAAGACGGAAAGGGATGGCTATGTTCACCGGGATCATCACGGATATCGGCATCGTCCGCGCGGTCGAGATGCGCGGCGACATGCGGGCGCGCATCGGTTGCGGATACGACATGTCGGGGGTCGATCTGGGGGCATCCATCGCGTCGGACGGCGTCTGCCTGACGGTCGTGGCCAAGGGCGACGACTGGTACGATGTCGACATCTCGGCCGAGACCCTTTCTAAGACCAATATCGGCAGCGAAGGCTGGCAGGTCGGCCAGCGCCTGAACCTGGAGCGCGCGCTGCGCGTGGGCGACGAGCTGGGCGGCCATATCGTCAGTGGCCATGTCGACGGCGTGGCGCGGATCGTGTCTGCGGTCAATGACGGCGACAGCCTGCGCCTGACTTTTGAGGCACCGCGCGAACTGGCCCGCTTTGTCGCGCCCAAGGGATCGGTCGCGCTGAACGGCACCTCGCTGACCGTGAACGAGGTTGACGGCAACCGTTTCGGCATCAACCTGATCCCGCATACCCAGCAGGTCACGACATGGGGCGATGCCCGCGAAGGTGACGCCGTGAACCTGGAAATCGACACGCTGGCCCGCTATGTCGCGCGGCTTGCCGAAGCCGGATAAACCGCCCCGCCGACAGGGCCATCAAAGGACAGCCAGATGAAATTCGAAGAACCCGGCCCCGTCGAAAGCGACCTGTCGGCCGTGATCGCCCCCATCGAGGAGATCATCGAGGAGGCCCGCAACGGCCGCATGTTCATCCTGGTCGACCATGAGGACCGCGAGAACGAGGGCGACCTGGTGATCCCCGCGCAGATGGCCACGCCCGACGCGATCAACTTCATGGCCACCCACGGGCGCGGCCTGATCTGCCTGTCGCTGACCGCCGAACGGATCGAGGCCCTGGGCCTGACCCTGATGAGCCCCAAGAACTCCAGCCGTCACGAAACCGCCTTCACCGCCTCCATCGAGGCGCGCGAAGGCGTGACCACGGGCATCAGCGCCCATGACCGTGCCCGCACCGTCAGTGTGGCGATCGACCCCGCGAGGGGGGCGGCCGACATCGCGACCCCCGGCCACGTCTTTCCGCTGCGTGCCCGCGACGGCGGCGTGCTGGTCCGCGCGGGCCATACCGAAGCCGCGGTCGACATCTCGCGCCTGGCGGGGCTGAACCCCGCTGGCGTCATTTGCGAGATCATGAACGACGACGGCAGCATGGCGCGTCTGCCCGACCTGGTGGATTTCGCGCAACGCCACAGGCTGAAGATCGGCACGATCAGCGACCTGATCCGTTATCGCCGCCGCCACGACAACCTGATCGTGGAACGCAGCCAGCGTCAGGTCCATTCGGCCTTCGGCGGCGACTGGACGATGCGGGTCTTTGCCGATCAGACGCAGGGCACCGAACATATCGTGCTGACCAAGGGCGACGTGACGGGCGATCAGCCGGTTCTGGTGCGCATGCATGCGCTGGACCCGCTGCACGATGTGCTGGGCGTCGGGCGCGAGGCTTCGGGCAGCGTCGGCGCCGCGATGAAGGCCATCGCCGAGGAAGGCCGCGGTGCGGTCGTGCTGATCCGCGACCTGACCCATGCCATCGTCGATGCGACCGAGGCGGGCCCCCACACCCTGCGTCAATACGGGCTTGGGGCGCAGATCCTGTCGGCGCTGGGCCTCTCGCAGCTGATCCTTCTGACCAATTCCGCGCCGGTGAAGGTGGTTGGGCTTGACGCCTACGGTCTTTCCATCCATTCCACCCGGCCTATCCCCAAGGATTGAGACATGGCCTCGAACACGCAACATCACGAATTGGCATTGCCGCATTTCGACGCGCCGGTGCGCTTGCTGGCCGTCGTGTCGCCCTATTACAAGGACGTCGCCGACGGGATGCTGGCGGGCGCGCGGGCCGTTGCACAGCAGGCGGGCGCGGTGTTCGACGTGATCGAGGTGCCGGGCGCGCTGGAGATCCCGACCGCCGTGGGCATGGCTGCGCGCAGCGGTCGCTATGACGGGTTCGTAGCGCTGGGCTGCGTCATCCGCGGGGAGACGACGCATTACGACACGGTCTGCAACGACAGCTCTGGCGGGTTGACGCTGCTGGGGCTGCAGGGCGTCTGCGTCGGCAACGGCATCCTGACGGTGGAAAACCTGGGCCAGGCCCAGGTCCGCGCCGATCCTGATGGACAGAACAAGGGGGGCGGGGCGGCCGCAGCGGCGCTGCATCTGGTCGCGCTGTCCCGCAGGTGGGCAGGCACGCGCAAGGACGCCGCCGCCCCATATGATGTGATCCGCCTGGCAGGCGAGTTGGAAGGGCAAGGCAAAGCATGAGCGACAACGAACAAGAGGGCGCCAAGCGTCCCGACCGCCGGACGCTCAGCAGCGCGGCGCGGCTTTACGCCGTCCAGGCGCTGTTCCAGATGGAGGCGATGGGCCAGGCCTCGGACCGCGTCACCAATGAATTCCGCAACTATCGCATCGATTTCGAAGACCGCGACGGCCCCACCGCCCAAGCGGATGAAGAATTGTTCGAACGCATCGTCGATCACGCCGTGATGTGGCAGTCGCGCATCGACCAGGCCACCGACAAGGGGCTGGTCGAAAAATGGCCGATCGACCGTCTGGATCCGGTCCTGCGCGCCGTCTTTCGCGCCGCCGGTGCCGAACTGGTGCTGAACCGAGCGCCGTTCCGGGTGATCATCACCGAATATGTGCGCCTGACCCAGGCATTCTTCGCCGAAGGCAAGGAATCGAAATTCGTGAATGCGGTTCTGGACCACATGGCGCGGACGCTTCAGCCCGACTCATTCGATTGACGGCGCTGAAAATGTGATATGCAGAGGCCCGGAACCAACATGGTCCGGGCCTTTTTCATGGGCTTCTGCCGGTTCAGAACCGGAAATGGGGGCGATGCGACTGTGACCCCGCCGCAAGATGACGTCGCGATCGTTGTATCTGTGCAACAATCACGGTGCCGTCACCACTTTTCAAAACTGCCTAAGAATTAAACAATCACGCGGATGTTTCAAAGCTGTCATGCTGTCGCCCCGGTGCCTTGACCGTCATCGAACCGCAATTTAGACAGTGTGGGCGTGACATGTGAAAGTCACGTTTTGGTTGCATCATTTTATGTTTCACCCCGATTTCGGCAAGTTTTTGCCATTTCCCGTCAAGGGCGGGTTCGCTCACATTTCCGCTAGCGGTTGTTCTGGAGGCCGGCTCTGTGAACCCGAAGGCGCTTTCATTAATTAACCCTCCAGCAGAGATGCTTCGGACCCATGACGGGATCGGAACTCTCCCAACTCAGCTCGTGAGGACATGAAATGAAAAAAGTTACGCTGCTGACCGGCACCGCCGCCATCCTTGCCGCCCTGTCGGCACCTGCCTTCGCGCAGACCCAGATCGCCTCGGGCGCTGATGCGTCGGGTGTTTCGGCCATCGACGACCGTATCACCGACATCGAAGACAGCGTCACCGACAGCTTCGACCGCGCCGTCGACGAAGACCGCTTCGGTCCCGCAGACCGTCGTCAGGGTCTGTTCGGCACCATGTCGCTGAGCTACTCGGGCCGCACCGGCAACAACGAGAACCAGGATCTGGCCCTGGCCGGCCGCATCAACAACAATCAGGGCCAGTTCGCCCAGAGCGTTGGTCTGTCGATCGAATTCGGCGAAGATGACAACGGCAACAAGGACCAGGAAGAAGTCAACGCGATCTATGACGCGCAGTACTACTTCAACGACCAGTTCTATGCCTTCGCACTGGGCCGCATCAGCCAGAACGGTCTGGTCGATGGCGAGCGCAACAGCGAAGCGCAGTCGGCTGAAGACTTCCAAGCCGAGTTCAGCGACCTGCGCCGTGATGCCTTCCTGGGCTTTGGTCCGGGTTACCGCATCATCAACAACCCCACCACCACCTGGCGCGTTCAGGCCGGTGTCGGCGTTCGCTACACCCAGACCGGCGCCCAGTATGCCGGCCGCGACTTCTTCGGCAACACGGTTGACGACAGTTCAGATACCGATGTCGGCTACATCGCGTCCTCGCGTCTGTACCACCGCATCAACGAGAACGTCTTCCTGACCAACGACACCGATTACCTGGGGTCGAGCGATGCGGATGACGTCATCACCAACGAATTCGGCGTGAACTTCCGCCTGTCGGAACAGCTGGCCACCCGTGCAAGCTACACCACCGAATACCAGGAAAACCGCAAGATCCGCACCGACAACTCGCTGGGTCTGGCAGTCGTCTACGGCTTCTGATCTTCGGGTCACTTGTCTCTCTGATGGAAGGGCGGTCCGCAAGGGCCGCCCTTTTTCGTTTTCCGGTCAGGAATAGGCGCCCGCCGAATAGGTCAGCTCATAGCTGTGGCTGTAGATTTCGAAGACGATGCCGAAGGGGTCTTCGACATAGACCATGCGATAGGGCTTTTCGTCGGGGAAATATTCGCGCACCGGCATCCGCTGCTTGCCGCCCGCGGCGACGATGCGGGCCAGCAGGCCTTCCAGGTCGGGGTCCTGGATGGCGAAATGGAAGGTTCCGTGGCGGCGGAAGGGCAGGTTGTCCTCGGGGGCTTCGTTGCCGTCGAACTCGAACAGCTCGAATCCGATGCGGTCGGCCGATGCCAGATGGGCGATGCGCAGGCTGTTCCAGCCGGGGCCGAAGACGTCCGTGCACATCTGGCCGATATCGCTGTCATCTTCCGTCACCTGCGTGGGCTGCATGATGGTGTAAAAGCCCATCACCTCGGAATAGAATCTGACGGCGGCGTCCAGATCGGGGACCGAAAGGCCGATATGGGAGAAGGCGCGGGGGGTCGGGGTCATGTCTTGTCCTTTCGTTGATTGCTGACCCTCAGCTAGACAGCGCGGACCCACATGTGAAATTATCATTCGGCATGGTTTTCATAACGGAACGGAATGATGCTGAATGCGGGTTGGCTTCGCACCTTCGCGGCCCTGTGTCAGACGGGCCATTTCACCAAGACGGCCCAACGCCTTGGCATGACGCAACCGGGCGTGTCGCAGCATCTGCGCAAGCTGGAGGCGCAGGTCGGCCAGCCGCTGATCGTCCAGCAGGGCAAGGGTTTTTCCCTGACCCAGGCCGGCGAGGCGGTGCTGCAACTGGCCCTGTCCCGACAAGAGGAAGAGCGTCGGCTGATGCAGGCGCTGCAATCCGACGACCCCGATCAGGGCGAGGTGCGCATCGCCTGTTCGGGCAGCTTTGCCCTGCCCTTGGCGCCCGCGCTTTTCCCGTTGATGCAGCAGGCGCCGGGGCTGACCGTCCGGCTGGAGGCCGCCCCCCAGGCCAGCGTCCTGCAGGGCCTGCAGGACGGGCGCGTGGATCTGGGCATCCTTGACCACGACCCCGCCCATCCCCGGTTGCAGGCCCGCCATCTGGGGCAGGAACAGCTGTGCCTGGTGGTTCCCGCCGCCTGGTCGGGGACCCCCGGCTTCGATGATCTGCAGCGGGCGGGTTTCATCGCGCATCCGGACGGGTTCGGTTATGCCGACGATCTGTTCGCCCTGAACTTCCCCGATGATTTCACCGGTTCAGCGGGGTTGCATCTGCGCGGTTTTCTGAACCAGATCGGGCAGATCCCGTCCCCGGTTGCGCGGGGCGTCGGCTATACCCTGCTGCCGCGCAGCGGGTTTCAGACCCATCCGGACCGTGACGGACTGCGCATCGCCGACCTGCCGCACAAGCGCCATCATCAGCTGTGGCTGGTCAGCCGCCGGGACCGCCCGATGACGGCCCGCCTGCGCAAGGTCGCGGGGCTGGTATCCGATGTGGCCGCGCAGCTGGCCGCCCCCGAACAGGATGGCGCCGGGTGATCGGCGCGCCGATGCTCAGCCAAAGACCTCGGGGCGATCCAGGCGCAGGCGGTCCAGAATGTCGTTGATATGGCCCAGATGATCGCGCACCGCCAAGGCGGCGGCGTCCGGGTCGCGGGCGCGCAGGGCCGCGATGATGGTGCGGTGTTCGGAAAACGCCGCCTCGGCCCCGAATGACAGGCTGAGATAGCGCACCCGGTCCATGTGCCCCTTGTTGTCCCGCACCAGCGCCCAGACGAAACCCAGCCCCGCCGCCTTGCAGATATCCTGATGGAACTGGTCGTCCAGGGCGTGGAATTCGGAAAAGCTGTCGGTCTTGATCGCAGCCTCCTGCCGGTCCAGCAGCGCGTCCAGATCGGCCAGGTTCTGGGCGGTCAGGCTGGTCGCGGCATGGCGGATGGTCTGTTCCTCCAGCGCGCTGCGGATGAAATAGGCCTGCAACACGGCCTCCTGGGAAATCGGCGTCACGGTGGTGGCGCGCTGCGGGCGGATCTGGATGAAGCCCAGCTGCGACAAACGATAAAACGCGTCCCGCACCGGCTGACGCGACACGTCCATCTGGGCCGCGACCTCTGATTCGGACAGCTTGCTGCCAGGGGGCAGGGTCAGGTTGACCACGCGGTCGTAAAGCACGTCGAAGATCTGGTCGGTGACCGTGCGGGGGCGCAGTTCATCCATGCTTGGCAAGGCCTTGAGGCTGGCAGAGGGCATATGCGGCTCCTGTTGACGCGATTTGTAAACTAGCATATTAGTTGACCACATCCAAGGCAAGCAGGGCAGGGGATCAACTGGTGACGCTTTTGCATGAAGACAGGCTTTTTCCAACGGACCCGGCATTGCGCGATCTGGCGCGCGCCCTTTATGACGATGTGAAGGCGCTGCCGATCGTGTCACCGCATGGCCATACCGACCCGCGCTGGTTCGCCGAGGATCAGCCTTTCCCGGACCCTGCCCAGCTGTTCGTGACGCCCGACCACTATGTCTTTCGCATGCTGTGTTCGCAGGGCGTCGCGCTGAGCGATCTGGGCGTGCCGCGGGTCGATGGCGGCCCGACCGAAACCGACGGGCGCAAGATCTGGCGCCTGTTCGCGCAGCATTACCACCTGCTGCGCGGGACACCGTCGCGGCTGTGGCTGGACCACAGCTTTCAGCATGTCTTCGGCATCGACCGCCGGCTGTCGGCGGAGACGGCGGATTGGTACTACGACCACATCGCCGATTGCCTGGCGCGCCCCGAATTCCGCCCCCGAGCGTTGTTCGAGCGGTTCGACATCGAGGCCATCGCCACGACCGAAGCCGCGACCGACGATCTGCGCTGGCACGCGATGATCAAGGGCAGCGGCTGGCGGGGCCGGGTCATCACCGCCTATCGCCCCGATGGCGTCATCGACCCCGAAATGGCGGGTTTCGCCGAGAATGTCGCGCTGATGGGACAGCAGACCGGCTTTGACACGACGACCTGGGCCGGATACCTGGACGCGCATCGCGCGCGGCGGGCGTTCTTCATCGAACATGGTGCGACCTCCAGCGATCACGGCCATGCCAGCGCCCGCACCGAGGACCTGCCCCAGGCCGATGCGGCGGCGCTGTTCGCCAAGGTCTTGCGCGGCACCTGCACCCCCGAGGAGGCCGACGCCTTCCGCGGCCACATGCTGACCGAGATGGCGCGGATGAGCCTGGAAGACGGGCTGGTCATGCAGATCCATCCCGGGTCGCGCCGCAACCATTCCGATCAGGTGCTGGCGATGTTCGGGCGCGACAAGGGCTTCGACATTCCCGGCCGCACCGATTACGTGACCGCCTTGCGCCCGTTGCTGAACGCGGTGGGCATGGACCCGCGCCTGACGGTGATCCTGTTCACGCTGGACGAGACCGCCTATGCCCGCGAACTGGCGCCCCTGGCCGGCGTCTGGCCCTGCCTGCGGCTTGGCCCCGCCTGGTGGTTCCACGACAGCGCCGAGGGGATGCGGCGCTTTCGCGAGATGACTACCGAAACGGCCGGTTTCTACAACACCGTGGGGTTCAACGACGACACCCGCGCCTTCTGTTCTATCCCCGCGCGCCACGACGTCGCGCGCCGGGTGGATTGTTCCTATCTGGCCACGCTGGTCGCCACGGGTCGTCTTGCGGAAGACGAGGCACCCGAGGTGGCGCGTGACCTGACCTATGGTCTGGCAAAACGGGCCTACAAACTCTGAACTGCTTATTTTGGGAGGATAAGATGAAGTTCCTGATGACGACGATTGCCGGGCTGCTCTGCTCGGTCAGCATTGCCGGCGCGTGCGAGATCACGCTGCGGTCCTCGGACACCCATCCCGACGGGTATCCGACGGTCGAGGGCGTCAAGGCGATGGCCGCCGAGGTCGAGGAAAAGACGGGTGGCCGCATCTGCATCGAGGTGTTCCCGTCGTCCCAGCTGGGCGAGGAGAAGGACACGATCGAACAGACCCAGTTCGGCGTCATCGACATGGTCCGCGCCAGCTTCGGGTCGTTCAACGACATCGTGCCGGTCACGCAGCTGATGTCGCTGCCCTATCTGTTCCGGTCGGTCGATCACATGCACACCGTGATGGACGGCCCCATCGGCGAGGAGATCGGCGCGGGCTTCGAGGAGAACGACCTGATAGCGCTGGCCTATTACGACGGCGGTTCGCGCAGCTTCTACAACTCGCAAAAGCCGATCCAGTCGATCGCCGACTTGGAAGGAATGAAGTTCCGCGTCATGCAGAACGACGTCTTCGTCGACATGATGAGCGCGCTTGGCGCCAATGCCACGCCGATGCCCTATGGCGAGGTCTATTCCTCGATCCAGACCGGCGTCATCGACGGGGCGGAAAACAACTTCCCCAGCTATGACAGCTCGGGCCATGCCGAGGTTGCCAAATATTTCACGCTGGACGAACACCTGATGGTGCCCGAACTGGTCGCCATGTCCAAGGCCAGCTGGGACAAGCTGAGCCCCGAGGACCAGGAGATCATCCGCGAGGCCGCCCGCAATTCCGCCACGGTCCAGCGCGAGCTGTGGGCCGAACAGGAAAAGGCGTCGCAGGAAAAGGTCGAGGCCGCCGGCGCCGAGATCATCACCGACATCGACAAGACACCGTTCATCGAGGCCATGGCTCCGGTCTATGAGAAATACGTCACCACCCCCGAGGCGCAGGACCTGGTCAAGCGCATCCAGGACACGCAGTGACATCAGGCCGCCCGCGTGACCCGCGGGCGGCTTTCTTGGAACGGGAAGGGAACGCGCCATGCGCGATGGATTGATCCGGCTTGCCCGGATGACGGGGGCTGTCGCCACTGCGGGCCTGTGGCTGGCGGGTATCGGGCTGGTGCTGATGACCGCCTTCGTCTTTGCCCAGGTGGTCTTTCGCTACGTGATCGGCAGCAGCCTGTTCTGGGCCGAACCCGCCAGCGTCATGCTGATGGGCTGGTTCATCTTCCTGGGGGCCGCGATCGGCGTCAAGGAAGGCTATCACCTGTCCTTCGACGTGGGCCTGATGGTCGTGCCGGCCAGCTGGCGCCCGTGGTTTCACAGCCTGTCGGACCTTGTCGTCACCGCCTTCGGGTTCGGCATGGCGTGGTATGGCTGGCAGCTGGCCGAACGGGTGGCATCCGGTGTCGTGCCGGGTCTGGGCATCTCGCGCCTGTGGGATTTCGCGCCGCTGGTGGCGGGCGGCATCCTGCTGATGCTGTTTTCCATCGAGCGCATCCTGCGTCGTGCCGCCGGTCTGAAGACCGCCCGCTTTGGCGAGATGGACGACGCCGCGGACGGGCAGGTGGACGGCGTGGCGGATGGACCCGCCGCGCGGGACGTCCTGAAACCGGGCCCCGCATCGGGCAGCAAGGAATAACGCGATGGAACTTTGGATTCTCTTCGGCAGCTTCACCGCGCTTTTGCTGATCGGCACGCCGGTGGCGTTTTGCCTGGGTGCGGCCAGCTTTGCGACCATTCTCTATCTGGGGCTGCCGCCGGTGGTGGTCTTTCAGCGGCTGAACAGCGGAATTTCCGTCTTTGCGCTGATGGCCATCCCCTTCTTCATCTTCGCGGGCGACCTGATGGTGCGCGGCGATATCGCGCGACGGCTGGTGGCCCTTGCGGGGGCGATGGTCGGGCATATGCGCGGCGGGCTGGGCCAGGTCAACATCATGGCCAGCCTGATGTTCGGTGGCGTGTCGGGATCGGCCGCGGCCGATGCCAGCGCGGTGGGGGGCCTGATGGTCCCCCAGATGAAGGAGCGTGGCTATGACGTCGACTATGCCGTCAACATCACCGTGGTCAGTTCCATCATCGCGCTGATGATCCCGCCCAGCCACAACATGATCATCTACTCCATCGCCGCAGGCGGTCGTTTGTCCATCGCCGACCTGTTCACGGCGGGCATCCTGCCGGGGATGCTGCTGGCCGTGATGCTGATGGGGGCCGCGTGGTACGTGGCGCGCAAGAAGGGCTATCCGACCGAGCCCTTCCCCGGCCTGCGGATGCTGGGCACGCTGTTCGTGTCGGCGCTGCCGGGCCTGATCCTGATCGCGATCATCTTCGGCGGTGTTCGGTCGGGGGTCTTCACGGCATCCGAATCCTCGAACATCGCGGTGGTCTATGCGCTGCTGATCACGGCGCTGGTCTATCGCAGCCTGCCCTGGTCGGAATTCGTCGAGGCGACCAAGGGTGCCGTCCGAACCACCGCCATGGTGCTGCTGGTCATCGGTTGTGCGGCCTGTTTCGGCTGGCTGCTGGCCTATCTGCGCGTGCCGACCCAATTGGTGGCGATCCTGGAAAGCGTGTCGGACAATCCGCTGGTCATCCTGCTGTTGATGAACGTGATCCTGCTGATCCTGGGCACCTTCATGGACATGTCGCCGCTGATCGTGATCACCACGCCGATCTTCCTGCCGGTGGCGCAGGCCTTCGGTGTCGATCCGGTGCATTTCGGCGTCATCCTGATCCTGAACCTGGGCATCGGGCTTTGCACGCCACCCGTGGGGGCGGTGCTGTTCGTCGGCTGCGCGGTCGGGCGCATCAGCATCTGGCAGGCGATGCGCACGATCTGGCCCTTCTATGGCGCGGCATTCCTGACGCTGATGCTGGTCACCTATGTGCCCGCGCTGTCCCTCTGGCTGCCTTCGGTGTTCAAATGAGCGATCCCATCCGCACTGTTCTTGCCCATTCGCCCGAATTGATGGTCGTCCGCTTTGCCTTTGCGGCGGGCGACCGGGGCGCGCTGCACAGCCATCCGCATGTGCAATCCACCTATGTCCGGACGGGGCGCTATCGCTTCACCCAGGACGGCCGCGACTTCGAGGTCGGGCCGGGCGATGCCTTCGTGATCCCATCAGGCGCCGAACATGGCTGCCTGTGCCTGGAGGCGGGCGAGTTGATCGACAGCTTTACCCCCCGCCGCGACGATTTTCTGTGAAAGGACCCTCCATGACCCATGTCGAAACCCGCCACGCCATTCACCCGGACCACGCGAAGGGCATGGACACCGCCCAGCTGCGCCAGCATTTCCTGGTCGAGGGGCTGTTCGCCCAAGGAGAGATCCGCCTGACCTATACCCACTACGACCGCTTCGTCGTGGGCGGCGCGGTGCCGAACGGCGCCCCCCTGACCCTGGACCAGATCGCCGAGACCAAGACCCCCAGCTTCCTGGACCGCCGCGAGATGGGCATCGTCAACATCGGCGGCGACGGCCGGGTCGAGGCGGCGGGCGAGGCCTGGGACATGGCCGCGGGCGACGTGCTCTATCTGGGCATGGGGGCGGGGGCCGTGACGTTTTCGGGGCAGGGGCGGTTCTACATCACCTCGGCGCCCGCCCATCGCGCGCTGCCGCATCGGCTGGTCACCGTGGCCGAGGCCAAGCATGTCCACATGGGCGCCGTCGAGACCAGCAACAAGCGCACGATCAAGCAGTTCATCCACCCGCTGGTCATGGAAAGCTGCCAGTTGGTCCTGGGCTATACCACGCTGGAGGACGGGTCGGTCTGGAACACCATTCCCGCCCATGTCCACGACCGCCGGATGGAGGCGTATCTGTATCACGGCATGGCGCCGGAATCGCGCGTCCTGCACCTGATGGGCGAACCGCAGGAAACGCGCCACCTGTTCGTCGCCAATGAACAGGCCGTCCTGTCGCCGACCTGGTCGATCCATTCGGGCGCGGGCATCGGCGGATATACCTTCATCTGGGCCATGGCGGGCGACAATGTCGATTACACCGACATGGACTTCATCCAGCCGGAGGACATGCGTTGAACCCCTTTTCCCTGCAAGGTCGCACCGCGCTGGTGACGGGTGCCAATACGGGCATCGGTCAGGCCATCGCCGTCGCCATGGCGCAGGCGGGGGCCGATGTCATCGCCGCCGGACGTCGCGACTGCGATGAGACCCTGGCCCTGATGGGGTCGGGGCGCGCGATGCGCCTGGATTTCGCCGATCCGATGGCCGCCCGCGACGTCTTTGCCGATCAGCGCATCGACATCCTGGTGAACAATGCGGGCATCATCCGTCGCGACGACGCCGTCGATTTCACCGAGGCCGATTGGGACGACGTCATGGACGTCAATGCCAAGGCGCTGTTCTTTACCTGTCAGGCCTTCGCGCGTGCGGCCCTGCCGCGCGGGGCCGGGAAAATCATCAACATCGCCAGCCTGCTGTCGTTCCAAGGGGGCATCCGCGTGCCCTCCTATACCGCCAGCAAGCATGGCGTGGCGGGGCTGACCAAGCTGATGGCGAATGAATGGGCCGCCAAGGGCCTGAACGTCAACGCCATCGCGCCCGGCTATATCGAGACGAACAACACCGAGGCGCTGCGCGCCGATCCCGACCGGTCGCGGGCCATCCTGGACCGCATTCCCGCGGGCCGATGGGGCAAGGCCCAGGATATCGGCCAGACCGCCGTCTTCCTGGCCGCCCCGGCATCCGATTACATCAACGGCGCGATCCTGAACGTCGATGGAGGCTGGCTTGCACGATAGGCTGCATCACACACCGTCCGATGCCCCGGCAGGCATCGTCCATCTGGGCCTTGGGGCCTTTTTCCGCGCCCATGGGGCGATCTATGTCGATCAGGCCATGCAGGCCGGTGGCGGCGATTGGGGCATCATCGGGGTGTCGCTGAAATCGCCGGGCACGCGCGACAGGCTGCGCCCGCAGGGCTGGGCCTATACGGCGGTCGAACTGGCCCCGGACGGCGAACGCCCGCAGGTCGTCACCATCCTGCGCGACGTCCTGGTCGCCCCCGAGGACCCGCAGGCCGTGCTGGACGCGATGGCCGATCCCGCCATCCGCATCGTCAGCCTGACGGTGACGGAAAAGGGCTATTGCCACGAACCCTCCAGCGGTCGGTTGAACCGCGATCACCCCGATATCCGGCACGATCTGGACAACCCGCTGCCGCGATCGGCGCCGGGTTTCCTGGTCCGCGCTCTTGCGCTGCGCCGCGCTGCGGGTACCGCGCCCTTCACGGTGTTGTGCTGCGACAACCTGCCGGAAAACGGGCATGTCCTGCGCGGCGTCGTGCTGGAACTGGCGGGTCTGATCGACCCCGATCTGGCCGATTGGATCGGGGCCGAAGGGCGCTTCCCCTCGACCATGGTGGACCGCATCGTGCCCGCGACCAGCCCCGAGGATCTGGATCTGGTCGCCCGCCTGACCGGCCTGCGCGACGAGGCCCCGGTCATGCACGAACCCTTCCGCCAGTGGGTGGTCGAGGATGATTTCGTGGGCGGCGACCGCCCCGATCTGGGCGCCGTCGGCGTGCAGCTGGTCGCCGATGTGACGCCCTATGAACACATGAAGCTGCGGATGCTGAACGGCACGCATTCCTCGCTGGCCTATCTGGGCTATCTGGCGGGCCATCAGACGATTGCCGAAACCGTGGGTGATCCGGTCTTTTCCGCCTTCGTGCGCAAGCTGTGGCGCGATGAGATCATCCCCGCGCTGACCCCGCCGCCGGGCGAGGATCTGGCCGCCTATGCCGATGCGCTGCACGACCGCTATGCCAACCCTGCCATCCGGCACCGCACCTGGCAGATCGCCATGGATGGCAGCCAGAAGCTGCCGCAGCGCATCCTGGGCACCATTGCCGAAAACCGCGCCGCGGGCCGTGCGGTTCCGGGGCTGACCTTGGCGGTGGCCGCCTGGATGCGCTATGTCTCGGGGGTCGATCTGGCGGGCAAGGCGATCGAGGTCAAGGACCCGATGGCCGACCGGTTGGCCGCCCTGTGGCGCGATGATGCCGCCGAAACGGTCGCGGGCTTCCTGGCGCTGGAACAGGTGTTCCCGGCGGCGCTGCGGGCGGATGCGGGCTTTGCACGCGATCTGACGGCGGCGCTGACGGCGCTTTGCGACAAGGGGGCAGCACAGGCCGCGGCCGATGCGTGATCCTCTGATCCTGAACCCGGCCGACAACGTGGCGATCCTGACCGAAAAGGGCACAGCCCCCGCCGGTCACAAGATCGCCCGCGCGGGTATCGCCCAAGGGCAGGCGGTGGTCAAATACGGCCAGACCATCGGCTATGCCACCGCCGATATCGCCGCGGGCGATCACGTCCACGGCCATAACTGCGCCTTCGGCGAGCATGACCGCGACTATCGCCCCGGTGCGGGACTGGCCAATGCCCAGGCCGCGCTGGCCGCGCATCAGGGCACGCGACTGGTCTTTCAGGGTTATCACCGCGACGGAGGGCAGGTCGGCACGCGCAACTTCATCGCGCTGGTCGCGACCGTGAACTGTTCGGCCACCGTCATCCGGCGCGCAGCCGAGGAGTTGCGGATCGAAGGGGCGCTGGACCCTTACCCCCATGTCGATGGCGTGGTGGCCTTCGCGCATGGCACGGGATGCGGCATGGCCGACAGCGGGCCGGGTTGGCAGGCGCTGCAACGGGTGCTGACCGGTCATGCGGGGCATCCCAATGTCGGCGCGGCGCTGTTCGTGGGCCTGGGCTGCGAAGTCATGCAGATCGCCCGCATGAAGCGGGATCTGGGACAGGCCGCGCGGTTCCACGGGCTGACCATCCAGGAAAACGGCGGCACCCGGCGCACCATCGATGCCATCAAGGACCGCGTGCGACAGATGCTGCCGCAGGTCGATCAGGCGCGCCGCGCGACCGCGCCCGCATCTACGTTGCGGATCGGGCTGCAATGCGGCGGCTCGGACGGGTTTTCGGGGATCACGGCGAACCCGGCGCTTGGGGTGGCCTGCGACATGCTGGCGGCGCAGGGGGCATCCGTCGTGCTGTCAGAAACGCCCGAAATCTTCGGTGCCGAACGCCTGCTGCTGGACCGCGTGTCCCGTCCCGAACTGGCAGACCAGCTGCTGGCCCGCCTGCGCTGGTGGGAGGACTACGCCGCCCGGAACGGCGCGTCGCTGGACAACAATCCCAGCCCCGGCAACAAGGCCGGCGGGCTGACCACAATCCTGGAAAAATCCCTGGGGGCGGTCGCCAAGGCCGGTGCCACGCCGCTGAACGCCGTTCTGGAATATGGCGAACCCATCACCGCGCCGGGGCTGAATTTCATGGACACGCCCGGCTATGATCCGGTGTCGGCCACGGGGCAGATCGCGGGTGGGGCGCAGCTGATCGTGTTCACCACCGGGCGCGGTTCGGCCTTTGGCTCCAAGCCCGCGCCGACCATCAAGCTGGCCACGAATGACGCGCTTTATGCCGCGATGCGCGACGACATGGATCTGAATTGCGGCGATATCCTGTCGGGTGTCAGCTTGCAGGACAAGGCCCGCCAGATCGTCGCGCTGATCCTGGACGTGGCCTCGGGGCAGGAAACGAAAAGCGAGGCCCTGGGGCTGGGCGACAACGAATTCCTGCCCTGGCAGATCGGGGCCGTGGTCTAGACCACGGCCTGCGGCACCAGCGCGCCGCGATGCCGGATCACCTTCCGGCTGAGGTCATGTCCCGCCATGATGGCCGCATGGCAACCGGCCCCCTGCAGCCATGCCGCCAGATAGCCCGCGTTGAAGCTGTCGCCGGCGGCCGTCGTGTCGATTGCCGCCTCGGGGCGCAGGTCGGGCAGCCGCCCCTGACCCTGCGTGCCGTCAAAGGCCATCGGCCCGCCGCCATTCTTGACCACGACATGGCCGCTGCCCACGGCCAGATAGCGGGCGATGGTCGCCTGCGGATCGGCATCGCCGAAATGGGTGGCCTCGTCGTCAAAGCTGGGCAGGATCAGGTCGGCATGGGACGCCGCCTGCTGGATGGTCGCGCGCATCGTCGCCGCATCCGCCCACAGCCGCGGCCGCAGGTTCGGATCAAAGACGACGGTGGTGCCCGCCTTGCGCGCCTGGATCAGCGCCTGCATCAAGGTCTGTCGGCCTTCGGCGGGCAGGATCGCCAGCGTGATCCCCGACAGATAGGCCATGCGCGCGCCCTGCAAGGCCCGGGTCAGCGCGCCTGGGTCATCGGCCAGCCTGCGCGCGGCCGAGCTGTCGCGCCAATAGGAAAAGCTGCGTTCACCATCCTTCAGGCTGATCGCGTAAAGGCCGATCTCTCGCTCCGGGTCGCGGGCGACATGGTCGGTGCCGATACCCTCGGCCGTCAGGAAATCGACCAGCTTTTGCGAAAATTCTCCGGAGCCTATGCGGGTCAGGTAATCGATCTGCCAGTCGCGCGGCATCAGGCGGCGCAGATACCAAGCGGTGTTCAGCGTATCGCCCGCAACGCCAAGGCGCCACAGGTCGGGCTGGTCGCTGGCCGACAGTTCCACCATCGCCTCGCCCATGGAAATGATGCGTGTCATGTCAGGTCCTTTCGCGATGGGTCGATGGAAACGGGATCGTTCGGGCCAAGGCCGCGCCGGGTCTGTCGCATCGGGTGTCTTTCAGTCGGTGAAATAATCGGGATGGGCCGCGGCCATCTCGGGCAGTTCGGTCAGCATCTGGCGCAGATGGGTGCGGATCGCGGTTTCCGCCGCATCGGCATCGCCCGCCGTCAGCGCGTCCAGAACCGCGCGGTGCTGGGCGATGGTCCGGCTGCGGTCGAAGACGCGCATCGACATGTGGCGCAGGCGGTTCATCTGCGATTTCAGCCGTTCCAGATCCTGCCAGACGGCGGGCTGCCCGGCGGCCAGCGCCATTGCCTGATGGAACCGGTCGTCCGATGCGATGAATTCGGCCACGTCGCCCGCCTTGTCGGCCTGGTCCTGGATCGCCAGTTCGGACTGCATGGCGCCCAGATCGGGGCGGGCATCGGCCACCATGCGGGCCAGATCGCTTTCCACGGCCTCGCGGATCAGGCGGGCCGAAAGTACCGCACGGACCGAGATCTTGCCGATATAGGTGCCGCGCTGTGGCTTGATTTCGGCCAGACCCTCGCCTGCCAGGCGGATGAACGCCTCGCGGACGGGCTGGCGGGACAGGCCGATGCTGTCGGCGATCTCGGTTTCGGACAGGCGCGCACCGGGGGGCAGGTCGCCGCGGATGATGCGTTGATACAGCCAGTCGTGGACCTGCTGGGCGGTGGATGCGGGGCGCGCAAGAATGGTGTGTTCGGGCATCGGCTTCTCCTGCCTTCAGGATTATTCCATACTTCCATACAAGTAAAGTCCACGGAAGCTGGATTGCCGGACTCGACTTGCGGAAAGATGTTCCGTAGTTAGAACGTAAGGTGAACATAACGGATGGATGGGAAAGGATCATGGGACGGCGGCTGCTTGGCATCTGGTTTCCAAGGCTGGCAAGCGAAGCCAGCCTGCGGCGCCGCCCCGTCGAGGGGCCCTTTGCCTTGGTCCTGCGGGTCGGCAATGCCGATCAGCTGCATTGCCTGAACCCCGACGCCCTGGCGCAGGGCCTGCATCCCGGCATGGCCTTGGCCAATGCCCGCGCGATCTGCCCCGACCTTTCCACGCGCCCCGCCGATCCGGCGGCGGACGGGGCGGCGCTGGCCAGCCTGCGCCGTTGGGCGATGCGCTATTCGCCGCTGGTGGCGCGCGATGGGGGGGACGGGCTGTTGGCGGACATCACCGGCGTCGCCCATCTGTTCGGGGGCGAGGCCGAACTGCTGGCCGACCTGCAGGACGGTCTGTCGCGGGCCGGGCTGTCGGCGGTGGCCGCCATTGCAGGCACGCGGGCGGCGGCCCATGCGCTGGCCCGTCATGGCGGGGGGATCGTGCCCGACGGGCGGCTGGCGCAGGGGGTCATGCATCTGCCGGTCCATGCCCTGCGGATCGACGGGGCGACGGCGGCCGCGCTGGGGCGGGCGGGCCTGACGCATGTGGCCGATCTGGCGGCCCTGCCGCGGGCGCCCCTGGCCCGCCGTTTCGGCGCCGACCTGATGATGCGCCTGGACCAGTTGCTGGGCCATCAGCCCGAACCCGTCGCTGCCGAACCTGATGCACCGCATTTCGGGGTCCGCATGACCCTGCCCGAACCCATCGGGTTGCGGGACGACGTGATGGCGGGTCTGGAACGCCTGCTGGGGCGGCTTTGCGATCACCTGTCCCACCATCAGCACGGCGCGCGGCGGCTGCGGCTGGAACTGTCGCGCGTCGACCGGGAAACCGTGACCGTCGAGATCGGCCTGGCGCGGGCCATGCGCGATCCCGACCGGATGGCCGCGCTGTTCGCACATGGCCTGGACGACATCGATGCCGGCTTCGGGATCGAGGCGATGCGCCTGACCGCCCCCCGGACCGAACCCCTTGCGCCCGGGCAGATGGCCATGGACCAGGCCGGGCAGGGGGGCGATGCGCTGGCCGACCTGCTGTCGCGGCTGGGCAACCGGCTGGGCTTCGATGCGGTCCTGCGGTTCCTGCCGGTGGAGAGCCTGATCCCCGAACGCAGCTTTCATCTGGCCGCGGCGGCCTATTCCTGCGGGGCGCGGGGGTTCGCATGGTCCGGTCCCGCACGCCCCCTGCGCCTGTTCCCGCCCCAGCCCGTCACGCCCACCAGCGAACCGCGCCCCGGCACCCCGCCTGCCGGGTTCATCTGGCAGGGGCAGGTGCTGACCACCCTGCGCGCGGGGGGACCCGAACGGATCGCGCCCGAATGGTGGCTGGACGATCCCGACTGGCGTACGGGGCTGCGCGATTATTGGCGCATCCAGACGCATCAGGGGCCGCGGCTGTGGCTGTTCCACACGCCCCAGGATCCCGGCTGGCAGGTGGCGGGGGAATTCGCATGACCGCCCCCCATACCCGCTATGCCGAACTGTGCGTGACGACGAATTTCACCTTTCTGACCGGGGCCTCCCACCCCGAGGAAATGGTCACCCGCGCCGCCGAGCTGGGCCTCGAGGCCATCGCCATCACCGACCGCAATTCCGTCGCGGGCGTGGTGCGGGCCTTTTCCGCCTTGAAGGAACTGCGCCGGCTGCAGGCCGAGGCCGGTCCCATCATCCGGTCGCAGCGGGTGACCGACCATTCCAGCCGCCAGGTGGTGCCGCATTTCACCGGCCAGACCCCCGCGCCCGATCTGCCCAAACCCGATCCCTCCGCGCCCGATCCCTCCAAGCCCGATCTGCCCGGCCCGACCCTGCCGCGCCTGATCGCGGGCAGCCGGCTGGTCCTGCGTGACAGCGCCATGGAATGGATTGCCCTGCCGACCGATCTGGCGGCATGGTCGCGGCTGACGCGGCTTTTGTCCTTGGGCAAGCGCCGGGCAGCCAAGGGGCAATGCCACCTGACGGGGGCGGATCTGGCCGAATGGGGCGCGGGAATGGTGCTGATCGCGCTGCCGCCCGACCCTTTGGGCCAGGCCCCCGACAAGGACGACCTGCTGGCCGTGGCGCGGCGCTTTCCGGGCCATGCCTATCTGGGGGCGGCGCCGCGCTATGACGGGCGCGACCAGGGGCGGCTGGATGCGCTGGCGCAGGTTTCGGCCGCCACGGGCCTGCCGATGGTGGCGGTGGGGGACGCGCTGATGCATCGCGCCTATCGCCGTCCCGTGGCCGATGTGCTGACCTGCCTGCGCCTTGGGCGCAGCATCGACAACATCGGCGCGGCGCGCCTGCCCAATGCCGAACGTCGCCTGAAATCGGGGGCGGAAATGGCGCGGATGTTCCACCGTTATCCCGCCGCACTGAACCGCAGCATCCAGATCGCGGCGCGCTGCACCTTTGCGCTGGACGATCTGCGATACCAGTATCCGCAGGAGGACAGCAGCTCTGAGACCGCCCAGCAGCGGCTGGAGCGCCTGGCCCGTGAAGGCGTGGTCTGGAGGTATCCCGCAGGCGCCCCCCAGAAGGTGCTGGACGGCATCGGCAAGGAACTGGCCCTGATCGCCGACATGGAATACGCCCCCTATTTCCTGACCGTCCATGACATCGTGGCCTTTGCCCGCAGCAAGGGCATCCTGTGCCAGGGGCGGGGGTCGGCGGCCAATTCGGTGGTCTGCTACCTGCTGGGCATCACCGAGGTGCCGCCCGAATCCATCACGCTGATCTTCGAGCGCTTCATCAGCAAGGACCGGGGCGAGCCGCCCGATATCGACGTCGATTTCGAACATGAACGGCGCGAGGAGGTGATCCAGTGGATCTATGAGAAATACGGCCGCGAACGCGCCGGGCTGACCGCGACGGTGATCCATTTCCGGTCCCGCGCCGCCATCCGCGAGGTGGGCAAGGTCATGGGCCTGTCGCAGGACGTGGTGGCGCGGCTGACGGGGCAGATCTGGGGCTGGTCCTCGGCGGCGCCGGGCGATGACCGGCTGCGTGATGCGGGGCTGGACCCGCGTGACCGGCGGCTGCGCCAGACGGCCTGGCTGATTTCCCAGATCATCGGCTTTCCCCGCCACCTGTCCCAGCATGTCGGCGGCTTCATCATCACCCGCGACCGCCTTGATGAACTGTGCCCCATCGAAAATGCCGCGATGGAGGGGCGGACCATCATCGAATGGGACAAGGACGACATCGACACGCTTGGCCTGCTGAAGGTCGACATCCTTGCCCTGGGGATGCTGACGGCGATCCGCAAATCCTTTGCCCTGCTGGCCGATCACCGCGCCCGTCACCTGACGCTGGCCAACATCCCCCCCGAGGATCCCGCCGTCTATGACATGCTGTGCCGCGCCGATGCGGTGGGGGTCTTTCAGGTCGAAAGCCGCGCGCAGCTGAATTTCCTGCCGCGCATGCAGCCCCGCGCCTTCTATGACCTGGTCTGCGAGGTCGCCATCGTCCGCCCCGGCCCCATCCAGGGCGGCATGGTCCATCCCTTCATCAACCGCCGTCAGAAACGCGAACCCATCCAGGATCTGGGCCCCCAGATGATGGAGGTTCTGGGCCGCACCTATGGCGTGCCGCTGTTTCAGGAACAGGCCATGCAGATTGCCGTGGTCGCCGCGGGCTTCACCCCCTCCGAGGCCGACCGCCTGCGCCGGTCGCTGGCGACCTTCAAGCGGATGGGCACCATCGGCAGCTTTCGCGACCGCTTCGTGTCGGGAATGCTGGCGCGGGGCTATGACGCGGATTTCGCGCAGCGCTGCTTTGCCCAGATCGAGGGGTTCGGCAGTTACGGCTTTCCCGAAAGCCATGCGGCCAGTTTCGCGCGGCTGGTCTATGTCTCGGCCTGGCTGAAATGCCACCACCAGGCGATCTTTACCTGCGCGCTGCTGAACAGCCAGCCGATGGGGTTCTATGCACCCGCCCAGCTGGTCCGCGATGCCCGCGACCGCGGCGTCGAGGTGCGTCCGGTATCCGTCAACCATTCCGACTGGGATTGCACGGTCGAACCGCGGCAGGACGGGTCGCTTGCCATCCGTCTGGGGTTTCGCCTGATCCGCGGCATGAAATCCGAGGATGCGGCCTGGATCGGGGCGGCGCGCGGCAATGGCTATGCCGATGTCGAGAGCCTGTGGCGCCGCGCCGGCGTGCCGCCCGCCACGCTGGAACGGCTGGCGGAATCCGATGCTTTTGCCGCCTTGGGCCTGACGCGGCGCGATGCGCTCTGGGCGGCCAAGGCGCTGAATGCCCCCAAACCCCTGCCGCTGTTCGGCCTGGATGGCGAGGGCGGGGATGAGCCGCAGGTGATCCTGCCCACCATGTCCCTGGGCCAGGAGGTGGTCGAGGATTACGTATCCCTGCGCCTGTCGCTGCGCGCCCATCCGCTGGAGCTGTTGCGTCCCGACCTGCCGGGCTGCGTGCCCCATGAACGGCTGGGGCAGGCGTCGGGGCGCATTTCGGTCACCGGGCTGGTGATCACGCGTCAACGTCCCGGCACGGCATCGGGCGTGATCTTCCTGACGCTGGAGGATGAGACCGGCAACGCCAATGTCGTCGTTTGGAACAAGGTCTATGAAGCCTTCCGCAAACAGGTGGTCACGGGGCGCCTGCTGCGCGTTCGGGGCCGGGTCCAGCGCGACGGCCAGGTGATCCACGTGATCGCCGAACAGATCGAGGACCTGTCACCCCGCCTTGGCGAACTGGGCCGCCCCGTCACGATGCAGGTGAATGACGGGCGTGCCGACGAAACCCGCCGCCCGGTCGGGGGCAGCATGGGGTGCGGTGCGCGCCATCCCCGCGACCAGGCCCGCCAGCTGTTCCCCAGCCGCGATTTCCACTAGGCCGATCTGGCGGCGGGCTGCGCCACTCCGTGCCGCCCCAGGGGCAGCATCAGCGGCCGCCCCGAGGCCGGGTCGCTGATCACCATGCTGTCCAGCCCGAAAACGCGGCGCACCATGTCGCGCGTCAGCACCTGGTCGGGCGGGCCGAAGGCGTCGATGCTGCCCGCCCGCATCGCGACCAGGTGATCGGCATAGCGCGCCGCCAGGTTCAAGTCGTGCAGCACCATCACCACCGTCGTGCCACGCGCGCGGTTCAGATCGACCAGCAGGTCCAGGACCTCGACCTGGTGACAGATGTCCAGATACGTGGTCGGTTCGTCCAGCAACAGAAGGTCGGTCTGCTGGGCCAGTGCCATGGCGATCCAGACCCGCTGACGCTGGCCGCCCGACAATTCGTCGACCGCGCGTTCGGCCAGATCCTGCGTGCCGGTGGCCTGCAGCGCCTCGGCCACGGCCTGATCGTCCCCGGCGCTCCAGCGCGACAGGAACCCCTGATGGGGGTGGCGGCCGCGCCCGACCAGATCGGCCACCGTGATGCCTTCGGGGGCGATGGGGGATTGCGGCAGCAGGCCAAGGGTCCGGGCCAGATGCCGGGGGGACATGGCGTGGATCGATTTGCCGTCCAACAGCACCTGCCCGGCCTTGGGCGCGATCAGCCGCGACATGGTCCGCAGCAGGGTGGATTTCCCGCAGGCATTCGCCCCCACGATGGCGGTGATCCGGCCCGCGGGGATCTGCAGGTTCAGCCCCTGGAAAATCATCCGCTCGGCATAGCCCGATGACAGGTCATGGGCGGCAAGGCTGTGCTGGGTCATGCGGTCTGGCATCAGGTCGCTCCGGTCTTGTTGGCGCGGATGATCAGGAGGATCAGATAGGGGGCCCCGATGGCGCCGGTCACGACACCCACCGGATAGCGCCCCGGCAGCAGGAACTGGCCCGCGAAATCGCCTGCCAGCACCAGAAGCGCACCGACCAGCGCGGCGGGGATCAGGACCGATCCGCGCGGCCCCACGATGCGCGCGGCGATGGGGCCGGACAGGAAGGCCACGAAGGCGATGGGGCCGGTGATGGCGGTCGCCACCGCGATGATGCCCACCGCCGTCAGGATGACGATCAGCCGCGTGCGGGCGACATCCGTGCCAAGGGCCGCGGCGGTGTCATCGCCCAGCCTCAGCATCTCCAGTCCGCGCCGCTGGCCGATCAGCAGGCTGCCGCAGGTCGCCAGGGCCAGCGCGGGCCATAATGCCTGGTCCAGCGTCGCGCCGTTCAGGCTGCCGGTCAGCCAGCGCATCGCCTGCTGCAGGTCCCAGGCCGGTGCCTGCGCCAGCAGGAAGGCGATGGCGCTGTCCAGCATCGCCGACACCCCGATCCCCACCAGGATCAGCCGCCCCCCCGAAATGCCGTCCCCGAAGGACAGCCCGAAGATCGCCGCCGCCACCGCCAGCCCCGCCACGACCGCCATGATGGCGACCCAGGGCCCGCCAAGCGACAGGGTGACGATGGCAAAGACCGCCGCCGCGCTGGCGCCCGCATTGATGCCGATGATGTCGGGGCTGGCCAGCGGATTGCGCAGCATCACCTGGAACGCCGCGCCGCCCAGACCGAAGGACAGGCCCGACAGCACCGCCAGCACCGCGCGCGGCAGGCGCAGCTGCCCCACGGTGAAGGACGCGCCGGGAACGTCGATCCCGGCCAGCACGCGCAGCACGTCGCCAGGCGGCGTCACGGATTGCCCGACGCAGAGCGTGATCAGGAAGGCCAGGATCAGCGCCCCCGACAGGCCGGCCACGGCCCGCGCATGGGTGGTCCGACGCCGATGGCGGGCGGTCCGAAGGCGGGTCAGGGTGGTCTGCAGGGTCACAGGCTGGCGATCCTCTGGCGGCGGACGATCCAGATGAAGAAGGGCGCGCCGATCAGGGCGGTGACGATGCCGACCGGCAGTTCGGACGGGCGGATCAGGATGCGCCCAAGCGTGTCGGCCCCCAGCAGCAGGCAGGCCCCCGTCAGCGCCGACAGGGGCAGCAGCCAGCGATGATCGACCCCGAACAGCAGCCGGCACAGATGCGGCACGACCAGCCCGACAAAGCCGATGGGCCCGCAGATCGCGGTCGTGGCCCCACACAGCAGGATGGCCGACACCGCCGCCAGCCCGCGCGCGATGGCGGGGCTTTCGCCAAGGCCGCGGGCCAGATCCTCGCCCAGGGCCAGCATGTTCAGGCGGCGGGCGGTGGGGATGGTCAGCATCAGCCCGACCGCCAGAAAGGGTGCCACCTGCGCGATGCCCGCAAAGGTCGCGCCGCCCACGCCGCCGATCTGCCAGGATCGCACGCCGCCCGCGATGTCGTTGCGCGGCAGCACCACCGCGATCACCATCGAAGACAGCGCGACCGATGTCGCAGCCCCCGACAGCGCCAGCTTCAGCGGCGTGGCACCGCCCCGGCCCATCGACCCGATGGCATAGACCAGCACCGCCGCCGCCGCCGCGCCCAGGATCGCGACCCAGACATAAGCCGCGAGGGTGGACATGCCGAACCACGCGATGCCGATCACCACCGCCAGCGAGGCGCCCATGTTCACGCCCAGGATGCCCGGATCGGCCAACGGGTTGCGCGTGACCCCCTGCATGATGGCCCCCGCCAGCCCAAGCGCGGCCCCCGCCATCACGGCCAGCACGGTGCGCGGGATGCGGGTGGCGACGGCGGCCTGGCCGATCGTGTCGGCGTGACCGGCCAGGGCCGCCAGAATGTCATCCGCGCCGACGTGACGCGTACCCACCACCACCGACAGCACGCACAGCGCCGCCAGCGTCAGCAGGGTCGCGCCCAGCCAGAATCCCTGTGACCGGGTCCGGGTCATCGCGCGTTCTGAGCGGCCTGCGCCAGCTGCGCGACATAGCCCGGCAGGACATAGGGGATGGCCAGTGGCGTCGGATTGGCGGCCGCCGCCTGCGGCCCCGTGCCCAGCATCACCACCGCATCATTGGCCACCGCCGGCATCCGGCCCAGCAGCGGGTCGGCGCGCATCTGTTCCAGCAGCTCTGGCCCGCCATAGGTGACGATGATGTCCACGTCGTCGAACATGTCCACCCGCTCGGCGCTGATCGAACCCGAGAACTGGCCCGGCTCGGTCGCTTCGATCACGCTGGAGGGCGAGGCCAGCCCCAGGTCGTGAAAGAAGCGCACGCGGGCATCGTTGTCGTTGTAGAAATTCACCACGCTCAGATCGGTCGGGTCCAGATGGGTGACGAACATCGCCGTCTTGCCCCGGATCTGCGGATGCCGGGCCACGGCCTCGGCGATCTTTGCCTCGGTGCTGGCGATCAGGGCGTCGCCTTGGGCGGCCATCCCCATGCCCGCGCTGTCCAGGCGGATCATGTCGCGCCAATCGGTGGTCCAGGGTGCCTCGGGATAGGCGACGACCGGGGCGATCATCGACAGTGTGTCGTATTCGGACTGTTCCAGCCCCGAATAGGCGGCCAGGATCACGTCGGGACGCGATGCGGCGACGGCTTCGAAGTCGATGCCCGCGCCTTCCTCGAACAGCGGCGGGGGGGATGCGTCCAGCTGATCCAGCCGCGCGCTGACCCAAGGCAGGATGCGGTCGTCATCGTCATCCCCGAATGTGGCCGCCGCAAACCCCACAGGCAGGACGCCAAGCGCCAGGGGAACCTCGTGATTGGCCCATCCGACGGTGGCGATGCGCTGCGGCTTTGAGGGGATGGTGGTGGTGCCAAGCGCGTGGGTGATCACCTGCGGATAATCGCTGCCCCCGGCCAGGGACGGCATCGCGGCTGGCAGGGACAGGCAGGCGGCAAGCGCGGCCACGCAGGGCAGGGATCGGCACCACATCGGCGTCACTCCGTTGAAATTGATCGGTCTTTCGGCGAACGGGCCGGGATTTCAGGGTCGAGGCGTCGCATTTCTGCGACAGTCGGTCAGTTTCTTACAAAAACACTAGGAATAAGCAAGACGTTTACTGACGCCGGGATTAAAAGGCCCCGATCAGCAATCCGGCAGCGCGGCGCGACATGGCGCGGCCCCCGGTAGCCAGCAAGACAACATTACATTGCGGAAGATCTTCATGCGGATCACGACAGGAAACGGCCTTGCGACGGGCCGTCGGGGCAGGGTGCTGATCGCAACCCTGCTGGGATGCAGCTCGGTCATTGCGGTGATGGCCACGGGGCTGCACGCGCAACAGGCGGATGACCAGGTGGTCGTCCTGGAACCCATCGTCGTCGATGGCGAGGATAACGGATCGATCGTGGCATTGCGGTCGGGCGGCGCGGGCAAGCTGGACACGCCCTTCCTGGACAGCTCGGCCTCGGTGTCGGTCGTGACCGAGGCCGAGACGCGCGCCCGCGGTGCCGAAACCATCGAGGACGTGCTGGCCTATACCGCCGGCGTCGTCACCGACCAATATGGCGCCGATGAGCGGTTCGATTATTTCAAGGTGCGGGGTTTCGACCCCAATACCTATCGCGACGGCCTGCCCCTGGGCGCCCCCTTCGGCTCGATCCGCGAGGAGGCCTATGCCTATGACCGGTTCGAGATCGTCAAGGGCGCCAATTCCAGCGCCTTTGGCGTGTCGGACCCCGGCGGGGCGGTGAACTATCAGACCAAGCTGCCGAAAACCGACCGCTTCGGCGAGGTTTATACCACCCTCGGGTCCAATGAACGGGCCGAGGCGGGGTTTGATTTCGGCGACAACCTGACCTCGGACGACACGCTCTCCTATCGCCTGACGGGCAAGCTGCGCGATGGAGAGGCCGATTACGAACCGTCCCGCAACGACGAGAAATTCCTGATGGGCGGCCTGGCCTGGCGTCCCGATGCCGCGACCAGCGTCAGCCTGGTGGTCGATGTGCTGGACCGCGACGGCATTCCCGGCAGCGGTGGCTTTCCCATGGGCACGCGTTTCGACCGCAGCGATTTCTTCGGAGAGCCGGATTTCAACTATCGCGGCACCGACCGGACCACGGCGTCGCTGATCATGGATCATGATTTCGGCGGCGGCCTCAGCCTGTCCTCGACACTGCGCTACAGCGATACCGAAAGCGATTTCGGCTATGCCTATATCTCGGGGACGCCCGCCGAGGGGACCATCGCGAACCGTGCCTTCTTCACCGACGACAACCGCGAACATCGGCTGATCGGCGATGCCCGCCTGACATACGACACGGCCTTGGGCGGCATCGACAGCCGCAGCCTGCTGGGGGTCGAGTTCAGCAAATCCACCCAGACGCGGTCATACGGCTTCGGCCCGGCCCCCGATATCGACTGGACGAACCCCGTCTATACCGGCGCGCCGGGCAGCGTGCCGATCATCACCGATACGCAGACGCAGCAGCGCGGTCGCGCGATCTATGGCCAGCAGGAACTGACCTTCGCGGGCAAATATGTGCTGTCGGCGGGCCTGCGCCATGACTGGCTGGACACCAGCATCGACAACCGCTTGGCTGGCACCAATGCCAGCGGCGACATCAGCGAGACCAGCGGTCGTCTGGGCCTGACCTACAAGGCCACGGACGAACTCTCGGTCTATGGCAGTTTTGCCCAATCGGTGGTTCCCGCTGCCGTGGGTCTGGCCCCCGAACGCGGCGAGCAGTACGAATTGGGCGTGAAATATGCGCCGCTGTCCAGCCGTTCGATCTTCAGCGCGGCGGTCTATGACCTGACCAAGGACAACATCACCCGCACCGATCCCGTCACCAACCGCGCCTCGACCATCGGCGAGGTCCGGGTGCGCGGGCTGGACCTGGAAGCCAAGTCCGAGATGACGCCGAACATCACGCTGACCGCCGCCTATTCCTATGTCGACAGCAAGATCGTGCGGAACGGCACCGCCGGAAACGAGGGAAACCAACTCGGCCTGGTTCCCGAACACACGGCGTCGGTCTGGGTGGATTACCTGGTCGAAGGCGAGGGCCGCCGTGGCGACATGACCTTCGGGCTGGGGGCGCGTTATGTCGGCAGCTATGCCTATGACGATACGAACACGTCCTCGACCTCGGGGCATGTGCTGCTGGATGCGGCCTATTCCTATCGGGTGAACGACCAGACCAGCCTGTCGGTCAATGTCAGCAACCTGACGGACGAAACCTATTCGGCCTATGGCGGGCTTTATGCCGATTTCTACAATGCGGGCCGCGAGGTTTCGGCCACGCTGCGCCGCAGCTGGTAATCACATCGCCCCATCCGCCCGCGCGGGTGGGGCATCATTCGGGTTCCGACGGCTCGGCCTGTTCGGCGGCCCAGGCACCGGCAGCTTCGACCGCGACGGGCGACGTGGTCGGGATCACCCCCAGATAGCTTTCGGTCTGCGCCACGGGAATGGCCGCCCGTTGCGTCATCCGATAAAGCGCATAGAGCGCGATGGTCGTGAACAGCGCCCCCAGCACCGACCAGAAACCCGCCGGCCCCAGCCTTTGCATGGCCCAGCCCGCAATGATCGGCCCGGCGATCGCCCCCAATCCGAAGGTGAAGACCAGCCCGCCCGACGCGGCCGGCATGTCCTGGGGCGCAAGGGCGTCGTTGGTATAGGCCAGAAACAGCGCATAAAGGGGCGTCGTCACCCCGCCCGCGAAAAACGCCGCCGCCATCAGCGGCCACAGATCGCCCCCCACCATGATGCCAAAGGCGCAGAACAGCGCGCCCAGCAGCGCCGCCCCGAAGATCAGCTTGCGCCGGTCCATGCGGTCCGACAGCCAGCCGATGGGATATTGCAGCAGCAGCGCGCCCCCGAACAGCATCGCCACGAACAGCGCGATCTGCGATGCGGTCATGCCGATCTGGGTGCCAAAGACCGCTGCCATTCCCGATTGCGTGGCATAGACGCTGCCCAGCAGGAAGATCCCCACGGTGCTGAGGGGGGCGGCGCGCAGCAGGTCCGTCATCGACATGGGTCGCGCGACCTCGACCACAGGGGCCGGGGCCACCGACAGCAGGATCGGCGCGAAGGAAATCGACACCAGGATCGAGGCGACAATGAACAGCGCCGAATTGCCCGCGTTCCCGAAGGGCAGCAGCGCCTGCGCCCCGATGATGCCCAGGGTCTGCGCGATCATGTAGGCCGACAGGACCTGGCCCCGCGTCTGGTTGGTCGATGCCGCGTTCAGCCAGCTTTCGGCGGCCACATAGATGCCCGACATGCAGAAACCGATGATGGCGCGCAGGATCGTCCAGGCCCATGGCTCGGGGACCAGCGGCAGCGCGATCAGACCTGCCGAGGTGAAGCTGCCAAGGGCGGCGAAGACCCGCACGTGACCCACGCGGCGGATCATCACGGGCGTCAGCCGTGCCCCCGACAGGAAGCCCACGAAATAGCCCGAGGTGACGATGGCCAGCGCGATCGAGGAAAAGCCCTCGATCTCTCCGCGCAGGCCGATCAGCGTGAACTGCATGCCGTTGCCCATCAGAATCAGCACGACGCCGACAAGAAGGGCCCAGACCGACATGAGGGTGCTGATCATCGCGCTTGTCCTTGCAGGTTTCCCGGTCCGGGCACCTTGTCAGGGAATGACCCGCGCGTCACACCGATTTCGCCATCCCCCGGCCGGTTTGCGACTCTGGGCGCCGGCAATAGACCCTAGACGTCCAGTTCTTCGACGAATTGCGCGTTTTCCTGGATGTACTGAAAGCGCAGCTCGGGCTTCTTGCCCATCAGGCGTTCGACCAGATCGCCGGTTTCGCCGCCTTCGTCATCGTCGATGCTGACGCGGATCAGCTTGCGGGTGGCGGGGTTCATCGTGGTGTCCTTCAGGTCCTTGGCGTCCATCTCGCCCAGACCCTTGAAGCGCTGCATGTCGATCTTGCCGCGTCCGCCCAGACCCTTGGCCATCATCCGCTCCTTCTCGGCGTCATCCGAGACATAGACGCGATGCGCCCCCTGCGTCAGGCGGTACAGCGGTGGGCAGGCCAGGTACAGATGCCCGCGGTCGATCATCGGGCGCATCTGCGTGAAGAAGAACGTCATCAGCAGGCTGGCGATATGGGCGCCGTCCACATCGGCGTCGGTCATGATGATGATCTTGTCATAGCGCAGATCGTCGACGTTGAACCTGGTCCCCATCGACACCCCAAGCGCCTGGCACAGGTCGTTGATTTCCTGGTTGGCGCCCATCTTGGAAGACGCCGCGCCCAGCACGTTCAGGATCTTGCCGCGCAGGGGCAGCAGGGCCTGTTTCGTGCGGTCGCGCGCCATCTTGGCGCTGCCGCCGGCGCTGTCGCCCTCGACGATGAACAGCTCGGTTCCTTCGCGGTTGGTGGCGCTGCAATCGACCAGCTTGCCGGGCAGGCGCAGCTTTTTCGTGGCGGTCTTGCGGGCGGTTTCCTTTTCCTGGCGGCGGCGCAGGCGTTCGTCGGCCCGCAGGATCAGAAAGTCCAGAATCGCGCCGGCCGATTTCGTGTCCGATGCCAGCCAGTTGTCGAAATGGTCGCGCACGGCGTTTTCCACCAGGCGCGCGGCCTCGACCGTGGCCAGGCGGTCCTTGGTCTGACCCACGAATTCCGGTTCGCGGATGAAGCAGCTGACCAGCGCGCAGCCGCCCGTCAGCAGGTCCTCGCGCGTGATGTTGTTGGCCTTCTTGTTGTTGACCCGTTCGCCATAGGCACGCACGCCCTTCAGGATGGCCGACCAGAAGCCCGCCTCGTGGGTGCCGCCTTCGGGGGTGGGGACGGTGTTGCAATAGGACTGGATGAAGCCGTCGCGCGCGGGCGTCCAGTTGATGGCCCAATCGACCTTGCCGGGCGCGTTGAAGCGCTTGAAATCGATGCTGCCCGCGAAAGGGCGTTCGGCATAGGTCGTGGCGCCCGACAGGGTTTCCGACAGGTAATCGGCCAGGCCGCCGGGGAAATGGAACGTCGCCTCGCGCGGGGTTTCGCCGTCGTCGATCTCGGTCTTCCAGCGGATTTCCACGCCGCTGAACAGATAGGCCTTGGACTTGACCATCTTGATCAGCCGGGCGGGCTTGAACCGGTGATGGCCAAAGATCTGTTCGTCGGCGTGGAAGGTCACGGTGGTGCCGCGCCGGTTCGGGGCGGCACCGATCTTGGCCACCGGCCCTTCGGGAATGCCGCGCGAAAAGCGCTGTTCGAACAGTTCCTTGTTGCGCGCGACCTGCACGACCATGCTGTCGGACAGGGCGTTCACCACCGATGCGCCGACCCCGTGCAACCCGCCCGATGTCTCATAGGCATCGCCCGAGAACTTGCCCCCCGCATGCAGCGTGCACAGGATCACCTCCAGCGCCGATTTGCCGGGGAATTTGGGGTGGGGGTCGATGGGAATGCCGCGCCCGTTGTCGCGCACCACGACGCTGTGATCGGCCAACAGCTCGATCTCGATGCGGCTGGCATGGCCCGCCACGGCCTCGTCCATCGAGTTGTCCAGGATTTCGGCCACAAGGTGGTGCAGCGCCCGTTCGTCGGTGCCGCCGATATACATGCCGGGGCGCTTGCGGACAGGTTCCAATCCCTCCAGAACCTCGATCGAGGATGCGGAATAGCTGTCGGTGCTGTTGCCACCGGAGAGAAGATCATCGGCCATCGGGTATGCTCGTTTCGTCGCGTGTTGGGGGCGGTTATCTCACGCCCAAGGGGCGGGCGGCAAGGGCTTGTGGTCCCCCGCTTTGCCCGCCACCAAGGATTGCGGCGCGATCAGGCAGGTTCGGCCTCGCGCAGGGCGACCATCTGGACAAAGCCCTGCCGCTGCTGACAGGCGGTCAGCCAGTCGCGGGTCGCGGGGAATTGCGACATCAGGTCGTCATGCCCCTGGGCATAGCGCAGCACCTCGGCCATGTTCAGGTCCGCGACGGTAAAACGGTCGCCGACCAGATGGCCCTGCGTTGCCAGCTGCTGTTCGACGACCTTCAGGGGGCGGATCAGCCGCGTCGCGGCCTCGGCCACCAGGCCCGTATCCTCGGCCGATTGCAGGGTGCCGCGGTTGTGCAGGAACAGGATCGTCAGCGCATCGGGCTCGATGCTGGTCGCCGCATAGAACGACCACTGCATCATCAGGGCGTCTTCGTTGTCATCCTGCGGACCCAAGGGACCGCCATGCTTGCGCGCCAGATACAATGTGCAGGCCATGGATTCCGACAGCGTCAGGTCCCCATCCTGCAGGACAGGCACCGCGCCCGCGGGTGACAGGGCCAGGAAATCCGGGCTGCGCGTGTTGGTCGGCGCGTCCGCTGCCCCTGCATCGGCCAGGCGATAGGCCTGAATGACGGGGCGGTGCAGGAACGGCAGGCCCAGTTCGTGGCACAGCCAGATGATGCGCGAGGCGCGCGACCGCGCGACGCCGTGAATGGTCAGCATGATGCCCCCTTGTGATCTGGCCCTCAAGGTGGAGGTTCGGCACGCGGGGCGCAAGCCTCCTCAGCGGATGCCCGCCCGCGCGGCGGCCCGGTCGATGGCGTCGACGATGGCCTGCGGATCGGCGTGATGGGGCATGTGCCCGATGCCCGGCAGCACGGTCAGGCGGGCATTGGGCAATTCGCGCGCCATGCGGCTGGAATGGACATCCAGATAGACGGTATCGTCTGCATCGCCATGCACGATCTCGATCGGCATGGTCAGTTCGGGGTATTTGGGGGCCATCGCCGCCAGATAGGGCTTCAGGTTGCCCACCTGTTCGGAATTGGCGATCAGGCTTTCGCGCCGCGCCGACAGTCCGGCCCCGATGTAATCGACATAGCCCTTGGGCGGGTCCTGCGGTTCGAAGATCCCCGCGACGATGTCGTCCACCCGGCTTTCGGGGGCGAATGCGGTGATCAGCGGCACGGCGGTATGTTCGCCGATGCTGCTGTTCATGAAATCGTACCAGCGGCTCAGCTCTCCGGGCCAAGGATAGGTCGCGCCCGAGACCAGCACCAGCGCCGAAGGCCCCGACGGGTCGCGCAGCGCCCAGCCCATCGTGACGGCCCCGCCATAGCTGTGGCCCAGCACGATGGGGTCCCTGACATCCAGCTGATTGGCGGCCGCCCGCAGCAGATCGGCCTGCGCCAGCGGGTTGTCGGTCTGATCGCCGATGGAATCGGTCCAGCCCAGCCCGGGTCGGTCCAGCGCGATGACGCGATAACGGTCGGTCAGGCGCCCGACCAGGTCGAAGGTGAAATCGCGCGTGTTGCCGCTGGCCCCGTGGATCAGGACCAGGTCCGGCCCGCTGCCGCGCACGTCGGCATGGACCGTGGTGCCGTTTACCTGCAGCAGCTGGCCCGTCGGCGGGAACTGCGCCTCGAAGGCGTTTTCGCGGGATGTGGCGCGTTTGTCGACCAGGGCGGCACATCCGCCCAACAGCAGCGCCGCCGCAAGTCCCAGAAGCAGCGGTTTCGTCTTCGGCATGGAGGAGGTCCCTTTCGCGTTCCCTTGGGCAACAGACACGCATCGGATCGGGTTCCAGTGCAGGCCTGCGTCAAACCGCCGGTCGGCGCATCGTTGATTTGCACCGAACCCGTTTGCGCCGTAACTGGGGGCGATCCGCCGCTACAAGGTGCCCCAGCCCCATGAACGCCCGTCTGACCCTCATGTCGCTTGCCCTGACGCTGGCCCCGCTGGCCGCCGGGGCCCATCCCCATGTCTTCATCGATGCCGGGCTGCGGCTGGCCTATCGCGATGACGCCCTGCAGCAGGTGCAGGTCGAATGGGCCTATGACGCCTTCTATTCCCTGCTGATCATCGAGGATCTGGGCCTTGACCCCGATGGCGACGGCATCCTGACCCAGGACGAACTGCAGCGGCTGCAGGGATTCGACGCGGATTGGGAACCGGGCTTCGACGGGCGGCTGTTCCTCAGCGTCGATGACCGAGCGGTCGCGATGGGACCGGGGACGGATTTCAAGGCGCGCTATCAGGACGGGCAGCTGATCTCGACCCATCTGCGGACGCTTGAAACGCCCCTGGCCCAGGATGCCCCGCTGACGATCCAGGTCTATGACCCCGAATATTACGTCCAGTTCAGCATGCCCGATGCGCCCCTCATCACCGGCCGCGCGCCTTGCCGCATGACCCAGCAGACAGGCGACCCCCAGGCCGCCGCCAAGGCCTATGACGATGCCGTCGAAGCGGCCCTGGCCCAGGTTGACGGCACCCAGCCCGAAATGCTGACCGTCGATATCGGCAATGTCGGCGCCGATCAGGTCCGCATTGATTGCGGGGCCGGGGGATGATGGCCGCGGCGATGCGCCCAATCGCCCTGACGGGGCTGGTCGTCGCCGCGATGCTTGCGGCGCTATGGTTTGCCGGGGGGCTTGATGGCATCCAGAACTGGGCCGCCTTGCAGCAAAGGCAGGCGCAGGATCTGATGGCCGGATCGCTGCGCGCCCTGCGTGGCGGACAGCCGGGGGCCTTGCTGGGGCTGATGGCGGTCTGCTTCGGCTATGGGTTCGTGCACGCGGTGGGGCCGGGGCATGGCAAGCTGGTCATCGGCAGCTATGGCTTTGGCACGCAGGTGCCGCTGGGCCGGCTGGCGGTGCTGTCGGTCCTGTCATCGGTCGCGCAGGCCGGGACGGCCATCGCGCTGGTCTGGGGCGGCATCACGTTTCTGAACCTGACGCGAGAGGCGCTGACCGACCTGACCGAGGATCACATGACCACCATCAGCACCGCCCTGATCGCGCTGATCGGAATGTGGCTGGCATGGCGGGGCGCGCGGATGCTGATGGCACGGGCCGCGCATGACCATCACGACCGCCATCACGGCCCGGATTGCGGCTGCGGCCACGCCCATGGACCGACGCCGCAGCAGGCGGTCCAGGCGCAGTCCTGGCGCGACGCGATTTTGCTGGTCGCCAGCATCGCGGCACGGCCCTGCACCGGCGCGCTGTTCCTGCTGATCCTGACATGGCGGATGCAGATCTTCGGGGCGGGGGTGCTGGGAACGCTGGCGATGGGGCTGGGGACGGCCTCGGTCACGCTGGCTGTGGCGGGGCTGTCGGTCTGGGCGCGGCAGGGCAGTTTTGCGCTGTTCCCGCAGACGGGGCCCCTAGCGCGCGTGGGGCAGTGGCTGCCGGGCGCGATGCAACTGGGCTCGGGCTTGCTGATCGCCGCCGTGTCGGCGGCGATCCTGCTTTAGGCGGCCCTGCTTTAGGCGGTCAGGCCCAGCTGATCCAGAAAGGCCCGCATCTGCGGCCCCTGGGCGGCGCGATTGGCAAAGAGCGTCGCCTGCGACCGCAGGATCGGTTCCGCCTGAAGGATGCGCAGGTTGTTGGCCTGCAGCGTCGCCCCCGACGACGTGATGTCCGCGATCGCCTCGGCGGTCAGGTTGGCCACGGTGCCCTCGGTCGCGCCCTGGCTGTCGACCAGTTGGTAGTCGGCGACCTCGTGCAGGGCCAGAAAGGCGCGGACCAGGCGGTGATACTTGGTTGCGATGCGCAGGCGGAAGCCGTGTTCGGCGCGGAAATCGCGGGCGATGGCCGCGAAATCGTCCAGATCGCGGCAATCGCGCCAGCAATCGGGCACCGCGAGGATCAGGTCGGCATGGCCGAAACCCATCGGCGCCAGTTCCACCACGTCCGAGGTCCATCCGGCCAATTTTTCGCGCACCAGATCGGTGCCGGTGACGCCCATCTCGATCCGGCCCGCGGCCAGTTCGCGCGGGATCTCGCCCGCCGACAGCAGGACCAGGGACACGCCCTCGGCCCCGTCGACACGGCCCGCATATTCACGGTCGGACCCGCTGCGCGACAGCGTCACGCCGCGTTCCGCGAACCAGTCGAAGGTCTGTTCCATCAGCCGCCCCTTGGACGGCACGCCAAGGCGGATCATGCGCTGGCCTCCAGTTCGGCGATCAGGCCGGGGCGGATGATGCCACCCACGGCGGGAATTTCGCGACCCTTGCCCAAAACGCGGGTCAGCGCGTCATAGCGACCGCCCGATGCGATGGCCGGCCAGCCGTCGCGGTCGGCGACGAAGCTGAAGGTGAAGCCGTCGTAATATTCCAGCGTGGTGCGGCCGTGGCTGGCGTCGAAGACGATGCCGTCCAGATCGATGCCGCGATCCGCGATGGCCTGCATGCGCGTCGCGATGCGCGCCACGGCGGGCGCGATCGAGGGCATGTCGGCGGCCAGGTCGCGCAGCGCGGGCAGGGCCTGCGGTGCGGGCACGCGCAAGGCGAACAGGCGGTGCAGGCGTTCGGACCAGATGGCGGGCAGGGGGGGGACGGCGGCATCGGCCTGCAGGCGTGCGATGCGGCGGGTCATCTCATCCTGCGTGCGCATCCCGGCCCAGGCCGCGCCCGGCTGATCGAACTGCCGCATGGTCGAGGGGGTCGAGAAACGCTGCAGCAGGCGGTCGAAACGCCCCGGCCGCCAGATATGGTGCGACAGCGCCCGCGCCCGGTCCTGCGTCAGCGGCAGCCCCGCCACCGCATCCAGAAGCAGCCCCATGTCGCCCATCCGCGCGGTCAGCCCGTAGGGGGCGACCAGCCCATGGAACAGGGCGAACAGTTCGGCATCGGCATCGGGGTCGCGGCTGAACAGCTCGAACCCCGCCTGCAGGTATTCGTTGTCGCGGGGGTTGGCGGGGCGGGTGTCGCCCATGTCCTGCTTGCGAAAGACTTCACCCAGATAGCAGTACCGCGCGGGTTCGGCGCCGTTTTCCATATGCGCCTGGACGACCGGAACGGTGAAGTCGGGACGCAGCATCATCTCTCCGCGGATCGGGTCGGCGGTGACATAGGCGCGGGCGCGGATATCCTCGCCGTAAAGGTCCAGCAGGCTTTCGGCGGGCAACAGGATGTCGGGTGCGATTTCCGCCGCACCCGCATCGCGGAACGCCGCCAGCAGCCGCTGGCCGATGACCTGCTTGTCGCGCTTGCCGATCATCCCAGGATCCGCCGGACTTCGGCGACCAGGTCGGCGCGGGCGACTTCGGTCTGGGCGGGCTGGGATTTCCATTCGTCCAGCGTGGCGTCGGCGGCGATCCTGGCGCCCAGGACCAGGTCCTTGACCTGCACGACGCCGCGCTCGGCCTCGTTGCCGCCCTGGATGATGGCGACGGGCGATCCGCGTTTATCCGCGTATTTCAGCTGGTTGCCGAAATTCTTGGGATTGCCCAGATAGACCTCGGCGCGGATGCCTGCGGCGCGCAGGTCGGCGGCCATGGATTGGTAATCCGACATGCGGTCGCGGTCCATGACGGTCACGACGACGGGTCCGATATCGGTTTCACCGGCCAGACCCTTGGCCCGCAGGGCGGCCAACAGGCGGTCGACGCCGATGCTGACGCCGGTGGCGGGGACCTTCTGGCCGGTAAAGCGTTCGACCAGCCCGTCATAGCGACCGCCGCCCGCGACCGACCCGAACTGCCGCTTGCGGCCCTTTTCGTCCAGGATCTCGAAGGTCAGCTCGGCCTCGAAGACGGGGCCGGTGTAATAGCCAAGGCCGCGCACGACGGACGGGTCGATGACGGCGCGATCCTCGGCCACGCCCATCGCGGCCAGCATCTCGGCGATCTGGGTCAGTTCGTCCACACCCTCGGCACCGATTTCCGATGCCCCGACCGCGGCGCGCAGATTGGCCAGGGTCGCGGCGTTGTCGTCCCCCTTCGAGGTCAGGAAGGCCAGCACGGGGGCCGCCTGTTCGGTGGTCAACCCGACGCCGTCGATCTGGGCGCCGCTGTCGTCGCGCCGCCCCGTGGTCAGCAGGGCCAGCACGCCCTCGCGCCCGACCTTGTCGAACTTGTCGATCGTGCGCAGCACGTCGTCGGATTGATCGGCGCTGACCGAAGCCGCCTCCAGCACGCCGTTCAAGACCTTGCGGTTGTTGATGCGGACCATGTAATCGCCGCGGTCGATGCCCACGGCCTCCAGCGCGTCGGCCAGCATGGCGCAGATTTCCGCATCCGCCGCGACCGAGGCGCTGCCGACCGTGTCGGCGTCGCATTGATAAAACTGGCGGAAGCGGCCCGGCCCCGGCTTTTCATTGCGCCAGACCGGCCCCATCGCATAGCGGCGATAGGGGCTGGGCAGGTCGTTGCGGAACTGCGCGGCCACGCGCGCCAGGGGCGCGGTCAGGTCGTAACGCAGCGCCAGCCAGTCGCCTGCGGTGCCGCCACCGGGGACGGCTTCCTCCTGCCAAGCAAAGACGCCGGCATTGGGTCGGTCCACATCGGGCAGGAACTTGCCCAAGGCATCCACCGTCTCGACCGCGCTGGTTTCCAGCGGATCGAAGCCATGGCGATGATAGATCGCGGCGATGCGGTCCAGCATCTGCTTGCGTTCGGTGACATCCGCGCCGAAATAGTCGCGGAAGCCCTTGGGCGTCTCGGCCTTGGGCCGGGGCTGCTTCTTTTGATCTTTTGCCATGGTTCCTGTGCCTTTACGGGGCCAAATCCAAGCGCCGACTTAACGGAAGGATCCGACATGGACAAGAAGCCCGAAGACCGTATCACCGAACTGGAGGAGGCTTTGGCCTATCTGACCCGCGTCACCGACGACCTGTCCGAGGTGATCGCGCGGCAGGATGGCGACATCGCGCGGCTGACGCGCCGCCTGGACATGCTGATGCGCGCCGAGGCCGAGCGCCAGTCCCTGGGCGAAGGCAGCGTGGCCGTCGCCGACCGGCCGCCCCCCCATTACTGAAGCGCGGTTTGAAATCGCGGCTTCCCCCGCGCGGGCCGATGCGCTAAGGCCGGTCCGAAAAGATTTCGGAAAACGGAAGGATCGTCCATGGCCAATGTTGTGGTTGTCGGAGCGCAATGGGGCGACGAGGGCAAGGGCAAGATCGTCGACTGGCTGTCTGAACGCGCGGATGTGATCGCGCGTTTCCAGGGTGGCCACAATGCCGGCCACACGCTGGTGATCGACGGGAAGGTCTTCAAGCTGTCGCTGCTGCCCTCGGGCATCGTGCGCGAGGACAAGCTGGCCGTCATCGGCAACGGCGTCGTGCTGGACCCCTGGTCGCTGTTCGCGGAGATCGACAAGCTGGCGGGCCAAGGCGTCAAGATCAGCACCGAGAACCTGATCATCGCGGAAAACACGCCGCTGATCCTGCCGCTGCACCAGGACCTGGACAAGCTGCGCGAAGAAGCCGCCGGCAAGGCCAAGATCGGCACGACCGGCCGCGGCATCGGCCCCGCCTATGAGGACAAGGTCGGCCGCCGCGCCATCCGCCTGGCCGATCTGGGCGATGAAAAGACGCTGGACGACCGCATCGACCGCCTGCTGGCCCATCACGACGCGCTGCGCACCGGTCTTGGCGCCGAGGCCATCGACCGCGCCGAGCTGAAGGCCAAGCTGCTGGAGATCGCGCCCAAGCTGCTGCCCTATGCCCAGCCCGTCTGGAAGATCATGTCCGACGCCCGCAAGGCCGGCAAGCGCATTCTGTTCGAAGGCGCGCAGGGCAGCCTGCTGGATATCGATTTCGGCACCTATCCCTATGTCACCAGCTCGACCACGACGTCGGGGGCGGCGGCTTCGGGGACCGGCATGGGTCCGGGCGCGATCGATTTCGTGCTGGGCATCGTCAAGGCCTATACCACCCGCGTGGGCGAGGGCCCGTTCCCGACCGAGTTGCAGGACAAGGACGGCCAGCGCCTTGGCGAACGCGGCCATGAATTCGGCACCGTGACGGGGCGCAAGCGCCGCTGCGGCTGGTTCGATGCCGTCCTGGTGCGCCAGACCTGCGCCATCAGCGGCGTCAACGGCATCGCGCTGACCAAGCTGGACGTGCTGGACGGTTTCAAGACGCTGAAGATCTGCGTCGGCTATGAGATCGACGGCGTGAAATACGATTATCTGCCGACCGCGGCTGCGTTGCAGACCAAGGTGACCCCCATCTACGAAGAGATGGACGGATGGCAGGAATCCACGCAAGGTGCACGCAGCTGGGCCGATCTGCCCGCCGCCGCCATCAAGTATGTCCGCCGGGTCGAGGAACTGATCCAATGCCCCGTGGCCATGCTGTCGACCAGCCCCGAACGTGACGACACCATCCTGGTGACCGACCCGTTCGAGGACTGAACCCCGCCTGAACCTGCCTTGGGGGCGCACGGTCGCGGTGCCCCCTGCAAAGGAAAGACCCGGATGAACCTCAAGTCCCGCAAGCGCCTGTCGCTTCTTGTCCTGCTGGTGCTGATGCCGCTTTACGTGGTCGTCGCCGTCACGCTGATGAACTGGATGGATGCGCGCTTCGGTCGCCAGCATATCCTGGTCGAGGTCGCGATCTATGTCGTCCTTGGCATCCTCTGGGCGCTGCCCTTCAAAAAGGTGTTCCTCGGCGTCGGCAAAGAGGAATGACCGCAGACCCCGTGATGCGCCCCATCACCAGCGACCGGGGCATCACCGTCATCGGGGGCGGCCAGGTCAGCGATGCCGATCTGGCCCTGGCCATGACCATCGCGCCCGTTCTTGTCGCCGCCGACGGGGGGGCTGATCGGGCGCTGGAACTGGGCCGCCTGCCCGATTGGGTGATCGGGGATCTGGACAGCATTTCCGATCGGGGGCGGGCCGCCGTGCCGCCAGACCGGCTGCTGCATGTCGAAGAACAGGACAGCACCGATTTCGTCAAATGCCTGACGCGTATCGATGCGCCCATCGTCATGGCGGTGGGTTTTGCGGGGCTGCGGCTGGACCATACGCTGGCGGCACTGACGGCGCTGGTGGCCCAGGACGTGCCGCGGGTGATCATGATCGCCTCGGATGACGTGATCTTCGTGGCGCCACCCCGGGTGACGTTGCCGCTGATGCCGGGCACGCGCGTCTCGCTCTATCCGATGGGACCGGCACGCGGGACCAGCAGCGGGCTGGAATGGCCCATCGACGGCATCGATTTCGCGCCGGGTGCGCGCGTGGGGACGTCGAACCGGGCGACGGGGCTTGTCTCGCTGCGGATCCAGGGCAAGATGCTGGTCATCCTGCCGCGCAAATCCCTGGGCACCGTGCTGACCGCCCTGTCGGTGCCTGCGGGCTGATCCCGACAAGGTGATCGGGCCGTGGCGGTTGTCGTCGCGCCCCGCATGGCCTATCTGAGGGGCAACCCGTCCCCCGGAGGCTTGCAGATGTCGCTGAACCCGATCCGCCCCTGGCGCAATATCGAGCGTCGGAAATCCCGTCAGATCATGGTCGGCAACGTGCCCGTGGGTGGTGATGCGCCGATCAGCGTCCAGACGATGACGAACACGGACGGGCATGACGTGCGCGCCACGCTGGATCAGGTCATCCGCGCCGCCGATGCGGGGGCCGACATCGTGCGCATCAGCGCCCCCGATCAGGACACGACGCGGGCGTTGAAGGAGATCTGCCGCGAAAGCCCGGTGCCGATCGTGGCGGACATCCACTTCCACTACAAACGCGCCATCGAGGCCGCCGAGGCCGGTGCCGCCTGCCTGCGCATCAACCCCGGCAATATCGGCAGCGCCGACCGCGTCCGCGAGGTCATCAGGGCCGCCCGCGACCACGGCTGTTCCATCCGCATCGGCGTCAATGCGGGCAGCCTGGAACGCCATCTGCTGGAGAAATACGGCGAGCCTTGCCCCGACGCGATGGTCGAAAGCGGCATGGATCACATCAAGATCCTGCAGGACAACGATTTCCACGAATTCAAGATCAGCGTGAAGGCCAGCGACGTGTTCCTGGCCGCCGCCGCCTATCAGCAGCTGGCCGAGGCGACCGACGCCCCGATCCATCTGGGTATCACCGAAGCGGGCGGCTTTGTCGGCGGCACGGTGAAATCGGCGGTGGGACTGGGCAACCTTCTGTGGGCCGGCATCGGGGACACGATCCGCGTCAGCCTGTCGGCCGACCCCGTCGAGGAGGTCAAGGTCGGCTTCGAGATCCTGAAATCCCTGGGCCTGCGCACCCGCGGCGTGCAGATCATTTCCTGCCCAAGCTGCGCCCGGCAGGGCTTTGACGTCATCAAGACGGTCGAGGCGCTGGAAAAGCGGCTGGAACATATCAAGACCCCGATGAGCCTGTCGATCATCGGCTGCGTGGTCAACGGCCCCGGCGAGGCGCTGATGACCGATCTAGGCTTTACCGGGGGCGGGGCGGGCAGCGGCATGATCTATATGGCCGGTCGCCAGAGTCACAAGCTGTCGAACGAGAAGATGGTCGATCACATCGTCGAACTGGTCGAAGCACGCGCCGAAAAACTGGAGGCGGAAGCCTCGGGCGAATGATCTCGGCCCGCGCTGGCCGGGGGCGTTCTGACCTCCGGCCACTGCGGGTCATCACGATCAGGGTGTGTCAGCCGCCCGTATGGCTCATGTGGCGGGTCATCTGACCTTCGACCTTCTGGCGGGAATAGTCGAAATCATGGCCCTTGGGCTTGCGCGCGATGGCGTCGCGGATTTCCTGGCGCAGGACGGTGTCGTCCGAATGCGCCCGCAACGGCGCACGCAGGTCGGCGCGGTCTTCCTGACCCAGGCACATGTACAATTCGCCCGTGCAGGTCACGCGGACCCGATTGCAGCTTTCGCAGAAATTATGGGTCATCGGTGTGATGAAGCCGATCTTCTGCCCGGTTTCGGCCAGCTTGACATAGCGTGCGGGGCCGCCGGTGCGTTCGGCCAGATCCAGCAGGGTGAAACGTTCGGCCAGCTGGGCGCGCAGGTCCGACAGCGGCCAATACTGGTCCAGCCGATCCTCGTTGCCCAGATCGCCCATGGGCATCACTTCGATGAAGGTCAGGTCGTGGCCTTCCGCGCCGCACCATTCCACCAGCCGGAACAGTTCGACATCGTTGAAGCCCTTCAGGGCGACGGCGTTGATCTTGACCTGCAGGCCCGCGTCCTGTGCCGCCCTGATGCCGTCCAGAACCTGCTGCAGGCGTCCCCACCGGGTGATCTGGGCGAATTTTTCGTGGTCCAGCGTGTCCAGCGACACGTTCACCCGGCGGACGCCGCATTCGTACAGTTCGGCCGCGTGGCGGGCCAGCTGGCTGCCATTGGTGGTCAGGGTCAGTTCGTCCAGACCGTGACCCAGATGGCGCGACACGTTGCGGAAGAAACCCATGATGCCACGGCGGACCAGCGGTTCGCCGCCGGTGATGCGCAGCTTGCGCACGCCAAGGCCCACGAAGGCCGTGCAAAGACGGTCCAGTTCCTCCAGCGTCAGCAATTCGGCCTTGGGCAGGAACTGCATATGTTCGGCCATGCAATAGACGCAGCGGAAATCGCAACGGTCGGTGACCGAGACCCGCAGGTAATTGATGGGGCGGGCGAAGGGGTCGATCAGGGGGGCGTGCGTTTCCATGGCTGCAATCTAGGCATGCCGGGCGCCGCTCACAATGGGCAGGATCACGGGACTGCCAGTGGACCTTTCGTTTTTGTCGTGCCTAAACTGCGCCAACACATAATCGCAGGAGACGCCGATGCGCATGACACCCCTTGCCGTGACGATGGGACTGGGGCTGGCGCTGGCCGGATGCAGCCAGATGACCAAGACCCAGACCCGCCCGGATATCCAGCCCACCCAGACCGTCAGCGCCGAACAGGTCGCGGCCGCGACCGCCATCACCCGCGCGCCCGCGCCGCGTCCGGCCGCCCGCGCCACCCCCGCGCAGCTGGACACGACCACCCAGGAACAGCGCGAGGCCGCCGCCAAGGCGCCCGAGGCCAGCGCCGAGACCAAGCTGGGGTCGACCGTCGGATCGCTTGGCAATCCGTCCGAAGGGGGCTTCTGGATCAAGACGCCGCTGGTCAAGACACGGGCCATGGGGCGCATCGTGAATCCGGCCAACGGCAAATCCGCCAAGGTCGAGCTGATCCCGCTGACCAGTGGCGGCAGCGGCAGCCAGGTTTCCCTGCCTGCGCTGCAATTGCTGGGCATTTCGCTGACCGATCTGCCGACGCTGGACGTCTACAAATCCTGATCGCTGGCCGGGTCCGTTTCGGCGGGCCCGGTTGTATCCGGCGCATCGGCGTCATCTGATTTCTGCGCCTGAACCTGCGCTTGCGCCTGTGCGATCGCGGCTTCGCGATCCTTGCGCCATTCGGCGACACGTTCGGGCGCTCGCTTGGCCAGGTCCCGCAGCCAGGTATCGACCGCCTGGCGCACGGCGCCGTTGCCGTCATCGGCCAGATGCGCCGCCCAGTCCAGCACGCGTTCGCGGATCTCCAGATCGGCGGGCTTGGGGTTGTTCATCTTGGCCCATGGCAGGGTGCCCATCAGCGCCGCACGGCGCATGAACGGGTTCGGGGATTGCGCCCAGTCCAGCATCTCCTCGATCCGGGCCGGATCGGCGACAAGGCGCTTGGCGCCTGCGACCATCACCGCATCGGCGATCTCGGGGCCGTCCATGCCCGGCGCCCATTCGCGGATGGTGTCCCAGACGGCATCGTCGGGACGGATGCGCGCCTGTACCAACAGGCGGGCGGCGGCCAGGCGGGCCTCGTGGATGTCGCTGTCCCACAGGGCGCGGGCCAGCGCGACGCGGCCGTCGATGTCCAGATTGTCGCGCCAGCCGGCAACGGCGGTCTCGATCTGGGCAGGGGTCAGGCCAAGCGTCTGGCGGCCGGTCTTGTGACGCGCGGCGTTGCGTTCGGCCAGTTCGGGATTGGCCAAGGCGCGAAGCTGGTCCAGTTCCTGCATGAAATTCTCCTGTTTTCCGATCTCCTTCTAGGCGCGTGCGGGCCAAGCCTCAAGAAGATGGTGGAAGCGGGGCTGGCGGCGCGGTAAAAGGCCCGCAAAATCACGAGGTAACCCATGTCGCATTCCGCCCCAGCCCGTCCGATGACCTCTCGCCGCAGCGGCCCCTTGACGGGCGAAGCGACGGTGCCCGGTGACAAGTCGATCAGCCACCGCGCGCTGATCCTGGGGGCCCTGGCCGTGGGCGAAACGCGCATCACCGGCCTTCTGGAGGGCGAGGACGTGCTGGACACCGCCAAGGCCATGCGCGCCTTCGGGGCCGAGGTGACCCAGCACGGTCCCGGCGACTGGAGCGTGCATGGCGTCGGCGTCGGCGGTTTTCGGTCGCCCGAAGGGGTGATCGATTGCGGCAATTCCGGCACCGGCGTGCGGCTGATCATGGGGGCGATGGCCACGACCGACATCACCGCCACCTTCACGGGCGATGCCAGCCTGTCGCGCCGCCCCATGGCGCGGGTGACGGTGCCCTTGGCGCAGCTGGGCGCACGGATCACCGCCCGCGAGGGCGACCGCCTGCCCATCACCATCGAAGGGGCCGCCGATCCCGTGCCGCTGACCTATCGCACGCCCGTGGCCAGCGCGCAGATCAAATCCGCCATCCTGCTGGCCGGACTGAACGTGCCGGGCGACACGGTGGTCATCGAATCCGAACCGACCCGCGACCATTCCGAACGGATGCTGGCAGGTTTCGGCGCCGAAATCCGGTCCGAGACCACCGATGAGGGCCACAGGATCACGCTGAAGGGCCGCCCCGAACTGCGCGCCCAGCCCGTGGCGGTGCCCCGCGACCCCTCCAGCGCGGCATTCCCGGTCGCGGCGGCGCTGATCGTGCCGGGCAGCCATATCCGCGTGCCGGGCGTCAGCCGCAACCCGACGCGCGACGGTCTCTATGTCACGCTGCAGGAGATGGGCGCCGACATCGCCTTCGAAAACCCGCGTGAGGAAGGCGGCGAACCCGTCGCCGATCTGGTGGTCCGCCATGGTCCCCTGAAGGGCGTGTCCGTCCCTGCCGAACGCGCCGCCAGCATGATCGACGAATTCCCGATCCTGTCGGTCATCGCGTCATTTGCCGAAGGCAAGACGGTCATGAACGGCGTCGCCGAACTGCGCGTCAAGGAAAGCGACCGCATCGACGCTATGGCCCGCGGGCTGGAGGCCAACGGCGTCACTGTCGAGGAAACCCAGGACAGCATGACCGTCCATGGCGCTGCATCGGTGGCGGGCGGCGGTCAGGCCGTCACCCATCTGGACCACCGCATCGCCATGTCCTTCATGGTGCTGGGCCTTGCAACCGAAAACCCCGTGCAGATCGACGATGGCAACCCGATCACCACGTCCTTCCCCGATTTCGTGCCGCTGATGACGCGCCTTGGTGCGCAGATCGACTGATCCCTAGCGTTTGCAGGGATAACCGACGCCGGCTAATGCGGCCCTGATCTCGTCCAGGATGGCGGGATCGTCGATGGTGGCGGGGGTCTTGACCTCTTCCCCATCGGCGATCTTGGCCATGGTCGCGCGCAGGATCTTGCCCGAACGCGTCTTGGGCAGGCGATCGACGACGCAGGCCGTCTTGAAGGCCGCCACAGGGCCGATCCGGTCGCGGACCATGGCGACCACCTCGGTCATGACCTGCTGCGATGTCGCGGTCACGCCCTTCTTCAGACACAACAGACCCACGGGTGCCTGACCCTTTAACGGGTCCGCAACGCCGATCACCGCGCATTCCGCGACGGCGGGATGGGCGGAAAGGACCTCCTCCATCGCGCCGGTGGACAGCCGGTGTCCGGCCACGTTGATGACGTCATCGGTGCGCGCCATGATGAAGACATAGCCGTCATCGTCGACAAAGCCCGCGTCACCGGTTTCGTAATAGCCGGGGAAATGGTCCAGATAGGCTTTGCGGAAACGGTCTTCGGCATTCCACAGCGTCGGCAGCGTGCCGGGGGGCAGCGGCAGCTTCAGCGCGATGGCGCCAAGCGTGCCGGGTGCCACGGGGTGCCCGGCCTCGTCCAGCACATGCACCGCATAGCCCGGCATGGGCACCGAGGGACTGCCCTTGCGCACCGGCAGCAGCCCGGCCCCAAGCGGGTTGGCGGCGATGGGCCAGCCGGTTTCGGTTTGCCACCAGTGGTCGATGACAGGAACCTTCAGATGGTGTTCGGCCCAGGTGATGGTGTCGGGATCGGCCCGTTCCCCCGCCAGGAAAAGCGCCCGCAGGCTGGAGAGATCATAGTTGCCGATCAGCCCCCCTTGTGGATCGTCACGCTTGACGGCGCGGATGGCGGTCGGCGCGGTGAAGAAGCTTTTGACCTTGTGATCGGCGACGATGCGCCAGAACGTGCCCGCATCCGGGGTGCCAACGGGCTTGCCCTCGAAGATGACGGTCGTCGCCCCCGCGATCAGCGGCCCATAGACGATATAGCTGTGGCCCACGACCCAGCCCACATCCGAGGCCACGAAGAACACATCCCCCGGCCCGATGTCATAGATCTGCGGCACGCTCCAGGCCAGGGCGACCAGATGCCCGGCGGTGTGGCGCACGACGCCCTTGGGCTGACCGGTCGTCCCCGAGGTATAGAGGATATAGGCCGGATGGTTGCCTGCGACCGGCACGCAATCGACGGGGGTGGCCGATGCCACCGCGGCGTCCCAGTCCAGGTCGCGACCGGGCGTCATGTCGGCAGTGCATTCCGGGCGCTGATGGACCACGCACAGACCGGGTTTATGGCGCGCCTCGTCCAGGGCCTTGTCCAGCAGCGGCTTGTAGGGGACGGTTCGGTTCGGCTCCAACCCGCAGGAGGCGGCAAGGATGGCCTTGGGCTGCGCGTCGTCGATCCGGACCGCCAGTTCATGCGCGGCAAAGCCGCCGAAGACCACCGAATGGATGGCCCCGATCCGCGCGCAGGCCAGCATCGCCTGCAGCGCCTCGGGGATCATCGGCATATAGATGATGACACGGTCGCCCATGCCCACGCCATGCGCCGCCAGAACACCCGCCAGCCGCGCGACCCGGTCCTGTAATTCGGCATAGGTCATCCGGGCGACCTGACCGGTCATTGCGCTGTCATGAATGACTGCGATCCGGTCGCCATGTCCCGCCGCGACGTGGCGGTCGATGGCATTCCAGCAGGTGTTGACCATCCCGTCCGCGAACCATTCGCCCACGGGCCCCTGGTCAAAAAAGGCGCGGCTTGAGCTGCGGGTCCAGTCGATGGCACGGCTTGCGCCCATCCAGAACCCCTCGGGGTCCGATTGCCACTGTGAATAGATGTCCCGATAAGCCATGTTTCCCCTCCCTCGACACGCGCAGCCGCAGTGTTGCGCGGATCGGGGGGGTGCAGGCAAGCCTGTTAGCGCGTGGCAGGCGCACCATTCTGCAAAATGCGTTCCGCAGGGCAGGCGGGGTTTTGCAAACCGCCGATGCCCAGGGGTTTCGGCTTTTCCAGGCGGAACGGTTTGCAAAGCCGGGCGCGCGAATCGCGTTCGCGCGCCCGTCATGGATCAGCCGTAATGGGTGACCGGCGTGCCGGCCAGGACGCTCATGTTCAAGAGGCCGCGCGTGGTGATCGAGGGCGTCACGATATGGGCGCGGTTGCCCATGCCCATCAGGATCGGACCGACCTCGAGGCCGCCGGCGCGCATCTTCAGCGCGTTCCTGACGCCCGAGGCCGCATCGGTGCCCGCAAAGATCAGCACGTTGGCAACGCCTTCCAGGCGCGAGTTCGGGAAGATCCGTTCGCGCAATTCGGGATCCAGCGCCGCGTCGACATGCATTTCCCCATCATACATGAAATCGGGTTCATGCGCGTCCAGCAGCTCCAGCGCCTCGCGCATCTTGCGCCCCGAGGCACTGTCGGTATTGCCGAATTGCGAATGGCTGCACAGTGCGATCTTGGGGGCCAGGCCAAAGCGGCGGACATGGCGGGCGGCGCCCATCACGGCCTCCATCACCTGATGGGGCGTGGGGTCGTTGTGGCATTGCGTGTCGGCAATGAACAGCGGCCCTTCCTCCAGGATGATCATCGACAGCGCACCCACCGGATGCAGGCCGTCGCGGGCCAGGATCTGGCGGACATAGTCCAGATGCCAGCTGTATTGCCCGAAGGTGCCGCAGATCAGGCTGTCGGCTTCGTTGCGATGCACCATGACCGCGCCGATGGCGGTGGTGTTGGTGCGCATGATCGCGCGCGCGATGTCGGGGCTGACGCCGCGCCGCGCCATCAGGCCGTGATAGGTTTCCCAGTAATCACGATAGCGCGGGTCGTTTTCGGGGTTCACGATCTGGAAGTCGATATCGGGGCGGATCGGCAGGCCCGCACGTTCGGCGCGCATGGCGATGACGTCGGGACGGCCGATCAGGATCGGCACGTCGGTCGTTTCCTCCAGCATGGCGTTGGCGGCGCGCAGGACGCGCTCATCCTCGCCCTCGGCAAAGACGATGCGGCGTTCGGTGGTGGCGGCGGCCTCGAAGACGGGGCGCATGATCAGCGCGGATTTGAAGACCGAGCCGTCCAGCTTCAGCTTGTAGGCCTCGAGGTCCTCCAGCGGACGCGCGGCGACGCCCGTCTCCATCGCGGCCTTGGCGACCGCGCTGCTGACGACGCCGACCAGACGCGGGTCGAAGGGTTTGGGGATCAGGTATTCCGGTCCGAAGGTCAGCGTTTCACCGCGATAGGCGGCGGCGGCTTCGGCGGCGGTGGTCGCACGCGCCAAGGCCGCAATGCCCTCGATGCAGGCGATCTTCATCTCGTCGTTGATGGTCGTCGCGCCGACATCCAACGCCCCGCGGAAGATGAAGGGGAAGCACAGGACGTTGTTGACCTGGTTGGGATAATCGCTGCGTCCCGTGGCGATGATCGCGTCGGGCTTGACGGCGCGGGCGGCATCGGGGTCAATTTCGGGATTGGGGTTCGCCAGGGCGAAGATGATCGGGCGGTCGGCCATGCGGGCGACCATGTCCGGCGACAGGACGCCCGGACCCGACAGACCCAGGAACAGGTCGGCCCCGTCGATCACCTCGGTCAGGGCGCGCTTGTCCGAGGCTTGGGCATAGGCGGCCTTCTGCGGGTTCATGTCCTCGGTCCGGCCTTCGAAGACCAAGCCGTGAATGTCGCAAAGCCACACGTTTTCGCGGCGCACGCCCAGCTTCAGCAGCATGTCCAGGCAGGCGATGCCAGCGGCCCCGCCGCCGGTCGAGACGATCTTGATATCCTCGAACCGCTTGCCGGCGATGCGCAGCGCGTTGGTGGCGGCGGCGCCTACGACGATGGCGGTGCCGTGCTGGTCGTCATGGAAGACGGGAATGTTCATCCGTTCGCGGCACAGCTGTTCCACGACAAAGCAGTCGGGCGCCTTGATGTCTTCCAGGTTCACGGCCCCGAAGGTCGGTTCCAGCGCGCAGACGATCTCGGCCAGCTTGACGGGGTCGGGTTCGTTCACCTCGATGTCGAAGCAGTCGATATCGGCGAATTTCTTGAAGAGGACGGCCTTGCCCTCCATCACCGGCTTCGATGCCAGCGCCCCGATATTGCCCAGGCCCAGCACCGCGGTGCCGTTCGAGATGACCGCCACCAGGTTGCCCTTGGTGGTGTAACGCGCCGCGGTCGAGGGGTCGGCCTTGATCTCGAGGCAGGCTTCGGCCACGCCGGGGGAATAAGCGCGGGCCAGGTCGCGGCCGTTCGCCATCGGCTTGGTGGCGCGGATCTCCAGCTTACCGGGTCGCGGAAATTCATGATAATCCAGTGCTGCCTGGCGCGCGCTGTCCTGCCTGCGGTCTTCCATTCTGCCCCTCCGGTTTCGGAATTGGTTTACCGTTAAACCATATTGCGGACGGGGAACAGCGGGCTTGTGCGCCGCGTTTGCACGGGCCTGCAGGAGGGTCCGCTTGCACTGTTCGGCGCGGACGCGCAAATTGAGGCCGACGACACCAAGGGGGCTGACCGATGTCATTGCTGGATGCTGCGCGCGACGTGCGCGAAAATGCCTATGCGCCTTATTCGAAATTCAAGGTGGGGGCGGCGATCCGTTCCGCCTCGGGGGTGGTCTATACGGGCTGCAACGTCGAAAACGTGGCCTATCCCGAAGGCACCTGCGCCGAGGCGGGCGCCATCGCCGCCATGGTCGCCGCCGGAGAGACGCGCCTGACCGAAGTCGCCGTCATCGCCGACAGCCCCAGCCCCGTGCCCCCCTGTGGCGGCTGTCGGCAGAAACTGGCCGAATTCGCCGAAGGCCATACCCCCGTCCTTCTGGCGACCACCGATGGCGGCCGGATGGGAACCACGGTCGGCGACCTGCTGCCGGGCCGTTTCGACGCCGGCCACATGACCAACGCATCATGACCGATCCACGTCCGGTCATTGCCGCCATCCGCGACGGGCGGGGTCTGGATGGTCCGGGCGCGGCCCTGATCGCCCAAGGTCTGGCCGATGGTTCGGTCAGCGACGCCCAGGCCGGAGCCTTTGCGATGGCCGTCCTGACCAAGGGCGTCGGGCCTGCGGGGCGCGTCGCCCTGACCCGCGCCATGCGCGACAGCGGGCAGGTCCTGCAATGGGACCTGTCGGGGCCTGTGGTCGACAAGCATTCGACCGGTGGCATCGGCGACACGGTCAGCCTGGTGCTGGCCCCGCTGCTGGCGGCGCGGGGCGTCTTTGTGCCGATGGTGTCGGGGCGTGGCCTTGGCCATACCGGCGGCACCCTGGACAAGCTGGAGGCGATCCCGGGCTTTCTCTGCGATCAAAGCCAGCAGGATTTCACCCGCATCGTGCGCCAGATCGGATGCGCCATCGTGTCGGCCACCGGCGATGTCGCGCCCGCCGACAAACGGCTTTACGCGATCCGCGACGAATCGGGGACGGTAGAATCGATCGACCTGATCACCGCGTCGATCCTGTCGAAAAAGCTGGCGGCGGGGCTGGATGCGCTGGTGCTGGACGTCAAGGCGGGGTCGGGCGCGATCATGAAAAAGCCTGACAGCGCCCCGCGTCTGGCGCAGGCACTGGTCGACACGGCCAACGGGGCGGGCTGCGTCACATCCGCCCTGATCACCGATATGGACCAACCGCTGGCCCGCAGCGCCGGAAACGCGCTGGAGGTGCTTGAGGCGATCCGCGTGCTGCAGGGCGAAAGGGGCGCGCTGCGCGACCTGACGCTGGCCTTGGCCGCGGAATGCCTGCGCCTGGTCGGACAATCGACCGAGGGTCTGGAGGGCACGCTGGACAGCGGTGCCGCCGCCGAAGTCTTTGGCCGGATGGTGGCCGCGCAGGGCGGGCCCGCGGACCTGATGGAACGCCCCAACGCGCATCTGGCCGCAGCGCCCGTCATCCGTGCCGTTCCCACGCCGACCGGTCGCGTGGCCCGGATCGACGTGACGGCCCTGGGTCACGCGGTCGTGGCCTTGGGGGGCGGTCGCGTCCGCGCCGGTGATCCGGTCGACCCGCGCGTCGGTCTGGACCGGATGGCCAAGCTGGGCGACCAGGTCGGCCCCGACCGCCCGCTGGCCTTTGTCCATGCCGCCGATGATACCGCCGCGCAGGTGGCCGTCGCCGCCGTGCAATCGGCCTATCACCTTGGGGACGAGGGCCAGTCCGGCCCCCTGATCCGCGAAAGGATCACCCCATGACCCGCGCCTTCCTGATCGTCATGGACAGCGTCGGCATCGGCGGTGCCCCCGATGCCGACCAGTATTTCAACGACGGCCAGCCCGATACCGGGGCCAATACCGTTGGCCATATCGCGCAGGCCCGCCCGCTGAGCATGCCGCATCTGTCGGGGCTTGGCCTGGGGCACGCCGTGCGGCTGGCCTCGGGGCAGGATGCGCCGGGGTTGATGGTCGATCCGCAAGGCGCATGGGGCGCCGCGACCGAACTGTCGCGCGGCAAGGACACCCCCTCGGGCCACTGGGAGATCGCGGGCGTTCCCGTGCCATGGGACTGGCATTATTTCCCCGACACCACGCCTGCGTTTCCGCCCGAGGTGACAGCGCGCATCTGCGAATTGGCGGGAACGGGCGGCATCCTGGCCAATTGCCATGCATCGGGCACAGAGGTCATCGACGATTTCGGCCCCGAGCATCTGCAGACCGGCTGGCCGATCTGCTATACCTCGGTCGACAGCGTGCTGCAGATCGCCGCGCACGAGGATGTCTTTGGCCTGGACCGCCTGATCGACCTCTGCCGCGACCTGGCGCCCATGCTGCACAAGATGCGGGTCGGTCGCGTGATCGCGCGGCCCTTTCTGGGCCAGCCGGGCAGCTTTCAGCGCACCCCGAACCGGCGCGACTTTGCCATCGCGCCGCCCGCCCAGACCATCCTGGATATCGCCACCAAGGCGGGGCGCGTCACCCATGCCATCGGCAAGATCGGCGACATCTTCAGCCATCGCGGCATCGCCCATCTGCACAAGGGCAAATCCGATGCGGATCTGGGCGAACACCTGATCCGCCTTGGGCGCGAAGCCCCGGAAGGCAGCCTGACCTTTGCCAATTTCGTCGAATTCGACACGAATTTCGGCCATCGCCGCGACGTCGCGGGGTATGCCGCGCAGTTGGAATGGTTCGACACGGTCGCCGGGCGCTTTCTGGCCACGCTTGGGCCGGGCGATCTGGCGATCTTCACCGCCGATCACGGCAATGATCCGACATGGCGCGGCACCGACCATACGCGCGAACGCGTGCCGGTGCTGGTCCACGGCGCAGGGTCGCGGTCGATGGGGCAGGTGGGCTTTGGCGATATCGGGGCCACGGTCATGGATCACCTGGGGCTTGCGGCCCCCGAACACGGGACCTCATTCCTATGAAGAAGATCGAGTTGCACCTGCATCTGGAGGGGGCGGCACCGCCCGATTTCATCCGCGCCGTCGCCAAGGAAAAGCGCACCGATCTGAGCGGCGTCTTTGATGAACGCGGCGCCTATGCCTATGATGATTTTCCGGGTTTCCTGCGCTGCTACGAGGCTGCGACCGCCGTTCTGACGACGCCCCGCGACTATGCCCGTCTGCTGGCCGAGGTGCTGGAACGCTGCGCCGAAGAAGGCGTCATCTATACCGAGCTGTTCGTGTCGCCCGAATTCTGCGGCGGGGGTGATCTGTCGGCCTGGCGCGATTACCTGGCCGCGATGACCGAGGTTGCCGACAAGGGCCGCGCCATGGGCATCGACAGCCGCGGCATCATCACCGCCATCCGCCACATGGGTCCGGACCACGCCCGGCTGTCGGCGATCTGCGCGGCCGAAACGGCCTTCGACGCGGGCGGCGGCTGGATCACCGGTTTCGGCATGGGCGGGGCGGAACAGGTCCACAAGGCCACAGATTTCGCCTGGAGTTTCGACTGCGCCCGCGAAGCGGGCTTGGGCCTGACCTGCCACGCCGGCGAATGGGGCGGGCCCGAAAGCGTGCGGCAGGCGCTTGATCTTGGCTGCACCCGCATCGGCCACGGTGTGCAGGCGATCGAGGACCCGCAGCTGGTCCGCGACCTTGCCGAACGCGAGATCACGCTGGAGGTCTGCCCGGGGTCGAACATCGCGCTTGGGGTCTATCCGTCCTGGGACCGCCATCCCATCGTGCGGTTGGCCGATGCGGGCGTCCGGGTGACGGTGTCGACCGATGATCCGCCGTTCTTTCACACCACGATGCGCGACGAATACGACCGGCTTGCATCGGTCTTTGGCTGGGGCGATACCGAGTTCCGACAGATCAACCTCTGGGCCGCCGAAGCCGCCTTCTGCGACACCGCCACCCAAGACCGCCTGAAAAAGGAATTCGCCTAATGCCTCATCTGACCGTCGTCGATCACCCCCTGATCCAGCACAAGCTGTCGATCATGCGCCAGGAACAGGTCTCGACCGCCGGTTTCCGACGCCTTCTGCGCGAGATCAGCCTGCTGCTGGCCTATGAGGTCACGCGCGAGCTGGAACTGACCACGATGACCATCCAGACCCCCATGTGCGAGATGGAAGCCCCCACGCTGGAGGGCAAGAAGCTGGCGCTGATCTCGATCCTGCGGGCGGGGAACGGTCTGCTGGACGGGATCCTGGAACTGATCCCCGGTGCGCGCGTCGGCTTCGTGGGTCTCTACCGCGACCCCGAGACGCTGAAGCCCGTCGAATATTACTGCAAGGTCCCCAAGGAACTGGATGCGCGGATGACCATCGTCGTCGATCCGATGCTGGCCACCGGCAATTCCTCGGTCGAGGCGATCAACATGCTAAAGGCGCGCGGGGCCAAGAACCTGCGTTTCCTGTGCCTGCTGGCCGCCCCCGAAGGCGTCGAACGCATGCGCGAAGCCCATCCCGACGTGCCGATCTTCACGGCCTCACTGGACGAAAAGCTGGACGATCACGGCTATATCGTGCCGGGGCTGGGCGATGCCGGCGACCGGATGTTCGGCACGAAATAAGCCCCGCCGTTAACCGCCGTTTCACGCTTTGGCCCTAGCTTCGGGCCAAAGCGGAAAGTGGATGGCAGATGCGGTTTGAACATTGGGTGGCGGCGTTGATCATGACGGGCGGGTCGGCGCTGGCGGCGCCGAACCCTCCGCCGCCGGGTGATTTCACGGGGACGCAATATATCGACGGCGCGGGCTGCGTCTTTCGCCGCGATGATGCGGGCTGGTCTGCGCGCATCGATGGGGCAGGGCAGCCGCTTTGCGGTTTTCCCCCCAGCATCGCGCAGGCTCGTCCAACCGACGCGCCGGCTGAACCGGATGCCGAGACCTTGCTGATGGAGCAGCTGACCCACCAGTTGCGCCCCGGCGAATGGGCCGCCGATCCCGCCCAGCCGGAAACACGCCGCCCGGCAGAACCTGCCCGTCATCCCGATCCCTTGCAGACGACCTTGACGGATGCGCTGAAAGTGGCGCCCGCCGTCAGAGAGGCTGCGGCGATCGAGCCCGCCGATGATCTCTGCACGCGTCTCGGGTATCGCCCAGGGGATGAGGCCGCGCCGGGTGCCGCGTTGGGGCTCTGTCCGGGGATGAAGATCAAGACAGCCACGGCGGCTGCGCCTGTCACCAAAGCCGCGCCGAAGACCGTGCCAGGAAAATCCCGGGCGGCGAAACCGGCATCCAAACCCGTCAGTGCCCCCGTCAGTGCCGTCGTGGCGCGCAGGCCCGCGCCCGTCGCCGCGCCGAAACCGATGGTCGAGATGATCCCGGCCTCGGCGCGTTATATTCAGGTGGGGGCGTTTCAGGACGGCGAAAATGCCCTGATCGTGCTGCGCGCCCTGTCGTCCCGCGGCTATCGCGTGGCGCAATCACGCATCAACGACAAGAACAGGGGCATGCGGGTCATCATGGCCGGACCCTTCCCCGACCGGCAGAAGCTGGTCGAGGCCTTGGCCGAACTGCGCCGCACGGGCTATGCAGGGGCGGTGCCGCGCTAGGCGGTGCGAACCGCCTCGATCATGCGGGCGACATTGTCGGGATCCGCGTCGGGCGTGATGCCATGGCCCAGGTTGAAGACATGCGGACCGTTCCGCAGCGTGCGGGTGATCCGCTGCGCCTCGTGGACCAGTTCGGGGCCGCCGGTGACCATGTGGCCCGGTGCCAGATTGCCCTGCACGCAGCCGTCGACCTGCACGTTCTGCGCCGCCCATTCCGCCGACACCGAGTTGTCCAGCGCAACGCAATCGGCGCCCGTGGCCTTGGCGAAACCGATATAGCGGTCGCCCGCCTCTCTCGGGAAGACGATGACCGGGATGCCGGGGTGGCGCTCCTTCAGCGCAGAGATGATGCGCTTGGCGGGCGCCAGCGCGAAATCATCGAAATCCTGGCCTTTCAGGCTGCCCGCCCAGCTGTCGAACAGCTTGACGACCTCGGCCCCGGCTTTGATCTGGGCCGAGAGATAGAGGATCGTCGCCTCGGTGATCAGATCGATCAGGGCGCTGAAGGTTTCGCGATCGGCGGCCTTGAAGGCATGGGCCGGACCCTGGTCCTTGGTGCCGCGACCGGCGATCATATAAGTGGCCACGGTCCAGGGCGCGCCTGCAAAACCGATCAGCGTGGTTTCACGCGGCAGTTCCTGCGACAGGATGCGCACCGTTTCATAGATCGGCGCAAGGCGTTCGTGGATCTGCTCGGCGGGCTTCAGCCGTGCGAAATCCTCTGCCGAGGTGATCGTGGAGAGCCGCGGCCCTTCGCCTGTCACGAACCACAGATCGGCCCCAAGCGCCTGCGGCACGAGCAGGATATCCGCAAACAGGATCGACGCGTCGAAGCCGAAACGCCGGATCGGCTGCAAGGTCACCTCGGCCGCCAGTTCGGGATTGTAGCACAGCGACAGGAAGTCGCCCGCCTTGGCCCGCGTCGCGCGATATTCCGGCAGGTATCGACCAGCCTGGCGCATCATCCAGATCGGTGGGGTGGGCAAGGTCTCGCCCGCCAGGGCGCGCAGCAGAAGTTTGGTCATATGGCCTCCTGCGCCCCTTGAAGGCGAGGCGACAGACGTTGTCAAGCGTGCGTCCGGCCGCTATCCATGCGCCATGACACAGATGCCCGACACCTCCCGCCCCATCAAGATCGGCACCCGCGGATCGGTTCTGGCATTGGCCCAGGCCCATGAGACGCGTGACCGGATAATGGCCGCCCATGGCCTGCCTGCCGATGCCTTTGAAATCGTCGTCATCAAGACGACCGGCGACCGGATCACCGATCGCCCCTTGAAGGAGATCGGCGGCAAGGGCCTGTTCACCCGAGAGATCGAGGAAGCCCTGACCGCGGGCGCAATCGACATCGCGGTCCATTCCATGAAGGACATGCCGACGCTGCAGCCCGACGGTCTGATCATCGACTGTCTGCTGCCTCGGGAAGATGTGCGCGACGCTTTCGTCAGCCCTCATTTCGGTTCGATTTCGGACCTCCCGCTTGGGGCGACCGTCGGATCGTCAAGCCTGCGCCGGCGCGCCCAGCTGGCACATCGCCGCCCCGATCTGATCCTGGTCGAATTCCGCGGTAACGTTCAGACAAGACTGAAGAAACTGGATGATGGCGTGGCGGTCGCGACGTTCCTGGCAATGGCAGGTCTTCGCCGTCTGAACATGGTGCATGTGGCCCAAAGCGGCATCGATCCTGCCGAAATGCTGCCTGCGGTTGCCCAGGGCGCCATCGGTGTCGAACGTCGCGCCGATGACGCACGGATCGCTGACCTTCTGGCGCCGTTGCACGATACGGAAACCGGCTTGCGCATCGCGGCCGAGCGGGCGTTTCTGAAGCGACTGGATGGTTCCTGTCAGACGCCCATCGCAGGTCTGGCCGAAGTCATCGGCGATGGTCTGACCCTGCGCGGAGAGATCTTGCGCCCCGATGGCAGCGCGGTCGTCAGCGGTACCAGAAATGGCAGCACGGCGGACGGTGCCGCGATGGGTACGGATCTGGCGGAGGAACTGCTGACGCGGGGCGGACCGGGCTTCATGACCCTGTGACGGGGTCGCTGCGCGGTCATGCCGCAGGATCATCATCGGGCGCGCCAAGAAAGGCGCGCCCGTATCATCTTCAATAACTGCGGATCAACCCGACCAGGCGGCCCTGAATGCGCACCCGGTCTTCGGGCAGCAATCGGGTTTCATAGGCAGGGTTCGCGGCCTCGAGGGCGATCATCGCGCCCTTGCGACGATAGCGCTTCAGGGTCGCTTCCTGATCGTCGACCAATGCCACGATGATGTCACCGGTTTCAGCCGTGTCCTGTTCACGGATCACCACCACGTCGCCGTCGTTTATTCCGGCATCGATCATCGAATCGCCGGTCACCTCCAGCGCATAATGATGTTCGCGCCCTGTCAGCATCGTCCCGGGAACCGCTACGTGATGCGACACCTCGGAGATGGCTTCGATGGGCACGCCTGCCGCGATGCGACCCATCAAGGGCAGCTGGACGGCGGGGCTGTCCACCACAGTCATGGCACCGCGCGGCCGCGAGGGCCGCGTGTTGGAGATCACGCGCGGCGTGAATGCGGGCTTGGCCCCGGTCTCCGGTTCCGCCGCATCGGCCAAGTGCGCCAGTGCGTCCGGCAAACGCAGGACCTCCAGCGCACGGGCACGATGGGGAAGGCGCCGGATGAACCCACGCTCCTCAAGTGCGGTCACAAGACGATGGATTCCCGATTTGGACCTGAGGTCCAAGGCATCCTTCATCTCGTCGAATGACGGCGGTACGCCGTCGCGAACCATCCGCCTTTGGATGAATTCCAGCAGTTGGATCTGCTTTTTTGTCAACATGGCCCGGCCTCATCGATATGTTCCGTTAATGTTCTAGCCGATGGCCCGAATCACGTCAATCATTTGACGCAATGAAGATAAAAAAACAGTTAATTGTCAGAGACCAAGAGGAATGTACTCCATCACCTCGCCGGGGCGTCGCGCGGGATCGTGGGCCGGACGGATCAACAGGGCATCGGCCTGCGCCATCAGGGAAAGCCGGGCGGAATCCTGATCCTCGAACGGGGTGATGACCGATATGTCGCCTGCGCGGTCCAGCCGGGCCCGCAGATAGTGCTGGCGCGGACCTTCGGCAGGCAGCTCGCGTCCAAGTTGGGCACGACCGGTGGGGATGCCCGCCGGAAGGCCCTGCATCGCGCGGATCAGAGGTTGCATGAATAAGATCCCGCAAGTCATTGCCGAGACAGGGTTTCCCGGCAGGCCAAGCATGGCTGAACCGTGCAGCCGACCTGCCATCAGCGGCTTTCCGGGCCGCATCGCGATCTTGTAGAAGGCGCGATCCAATCCCAGTTCAGCCGCGATCTTGCCGATCAGGTCGTGATCGCCGACCGACGCACCGCCGATGGTCACGATCAGGTCGGCATCGCCCGCTGCCGCGAAACTGTCGCGCAGGCTTTCATCCGTATCCTGGGCAATCGGCAGGATGCGGGGCACACCCCCCGCCTGCGACACCATCGCCGCAATCGCCAGGTCGTTGGAGCTGATGATCTGTCCGGGTCGCGGATCACTGCCCGGAGGCAGAAGTTCGTCGCCGCCGGCAAGAATGGCTACACGCGGCTGCCTGGCCACGGTGACGGTCGGCAGGTTCATGGCCGCCAGCAGGCCGATATGCGCGGCGGTCAGGATCTGCCCCGCTTCCACTTGATCACCCGTGGCGAAGTCATTGCCACGAGCCCTGATATTGCTGCCCGAAGACCGTGTCTGGACGCGGATGCTGTCCCCGTCACGCAGGATGTTTTCCTGCAATTCGACATGGTCGAACCCGGCGGGAACGGGCGCGCCGGTGAAAATCCGGATGGCTTGACCTGGGCCGGGTTGCCCGGTCCAGGGATGCCCCGCCGCGGCGGTGCCGACGACCTGCATGGGGCCCGACATATCGGCGGCGCGCATGGCATAGCCATCCATCGCCGACGCATCGAAGGGCGGTTGCGTCAATCTGGACACGGCAGGTTCCAGCAATGCCCGACCGTGCGCCTGCGCCAAGGGCACGGTTTCGGCTACGGGTGCCTTGGCCAGTGTCAAGACGCGTTCCAGCGCCTCGGGGACGGGGATCATGGCTGCGCCTCATAGAGGCCCGATTTCCCGCCCTCTTTCCGAAGCAGCCGGATATCGGTGATCTGCATCCCCTTTTCGGCCGCCTTGAGCATGTCATAAATGGTCAGACAGGCCGTCGTCACCGCCGTCAGGGCCTCCATTTCCACGCCCGTGCGACCCGTGGTGCGCACCGTCGCCGTGACGCGGATGCCGGGCAGGGTGTCATCGGGGATCAATTCCAGCGCGACCTTGGCGATGGGCAGGGGGTGACATAGAGGGATCAGATCTGCCGTCCGCTTGGCCCCCATGATGCCTGCCAGCCGGGCGACGCCCATGACGTCGCCCTTGGCGGCTCCACCCTTGGCCAGGGCCAGCGTGTCGGCGGTCATGATGACACAGCCGGTCGCCACGGCCTCGCGTGCGGTTTCTTCCTTGCCGGAAACATCGACCATATGGGCCTGACCGGCGGCGTCGAAATGGGTCAGGCTCATGCCGGCACGTCCAGAATGGCGCGTGTCGCGGCGGCGACGTCGTCCTGACGCATCAGGCTTTCGCCGATCAGGAAACGGCGCGCGCCGACCTGCATCATGTCGGCCAGATCCGCAGGCGCGAAAAGACCGCTTTCGCAGACCACCTGACGGTCGTCGGGAACGCGCGGCGCCAGTTCGCGCGTCACATCAAGGGTGACGTCGAAGGTCTTGAGATTGCGATTGTTTATCCCGATCATCGGTGATTTCAGGCGCAGGGCGCGGTCCAGTTCATCCGCGTCGTGAACCTCGATCAGCGCGTCCATGCCCCAATGGGTCGCGGCATCTTCCAGTTCGGCCGCCAGGACGTCGTCGACGGATGCCATGATGATCAGGATGCAATCGGCGCCCCAGGCCCGCGCTTCGGCCACCTGATAGGTGTCATGCAGGAAATCCTTGCGCAGCGCCGGCAGATCGCAGGCATCGCGGGCGGCCGTCAAATATTCGGGGGCGCCCTGAAAGCTGGGTCCGTCGGTCAGAACCGACAGACAGGCCGCGCCCCCGGCCTTATAGGCGCGGGCCAGCTCGGCGGGCGCGAAATCGGACCGGATCAGCCCCTTCGAGGGGCTGGCCTTCTTGATCTCGGCAATCAATGCGGGGCCGGTTTCCGCCGCCGCATCCAAGGCGCGGGCGAAACCACGGGGGGCCGAAGCGGCACGTGCGGCGGCCTCGACATCGGCCAGCGGACGTGCGGCCTTGGCGGCGGCGATTTCGTCCAGCTTGTAGGCCTTGATCTTTTCCAGAATATCCATGGGTCCGGTTCTAGCGCTGCGAGTGTGTCGAGGGAAGGGGACCTATGCGGTCCAATCGATCGGTTGGCGACCCTGATCGACCAGCCAGTCATTGATCCGGCTGAAGGGACGACTGCCAAAGAAGCCCCGCCGCGCCGACAGGGGCGACGGATGCGCCGTGGCAATCACCAGATCCTGCGGTCTGGCCAGATCGGCCAGCGTCTTCTGCGCATGGTTGCCCCACAGCAGGAAGGCCAGCGGCCCATGATCCTGCGCGGCGGCGACCGCCTGTCGGGCCAGATGCTGCCAGCCCCATTTCGCATGGATGCCCGCTTGGCCCGGCAGGACGCTCAGCGCGCTGTTCAACAGCAGCACCCCCTGTCGCGCCCATCCCGACAGATCACCGGTCGGGGGCGTTGCACCCACATCATCTTGCAGCTCGGCAAAGATGTTGCGCAGCGACCGCGGCAGCGGTGTTTCGGGTGTGACCGAAAAGGCCAGCCCGTTGGCGTGGCCGGGTGTCGGATAGGGGTCTTGGCCCAAAATGACGACGCGGGTTTTTGCGGGACTGGTGGCCTGCAGCGCCGCAAAGACGTTGGCCGGGCCGGGCAGCCAGTCCTGACCCGCCAGCCGGTTGCGGATGGCGGGCCATTCCTGTCGAAAAAAGGGCAGGTTGGCCCAGGCTTCCGGCGGGGTCATGCCTCGGGCGGGCCGGTCACTTGGGACAGCGCGACAAGACGGGCCTTGGCCGCGCCGCTGTCGATGGATTCGGCCGCCATCCGCGCGCCGTCGCGCAGATCGGTCACCTTGTCGGCCACCAGCAGGGCCGCTGCCGCATTCAAGAGCACGGCATCGCGATAGGCACCGGTCTGGCCCTCCAACAGGGCGCGGAAGGCGGCGGCGTTCTGTTCGGGTTCGCCGCCGATGATGTCCTCGAACGGATGACGCGGCAGGCCGGCATCCTCGGGGGCGATGGTGAATTCGGTGATCTGGCCATCCTTCAGGGCGGCGACATGGCTTTCCGCGGCGATGCTCAGCTCATCGGTGCCGTCGCCGCCATGGACCAACCAGGCCGCATCGGAACCCAGATCGCGCAGCACCTCGGCCATGGGGCGGATCCATTGGGCGCTGAAAGCGCCGGTCAGCTGGCGCCGGACGGATGCCGGATTTGTCAACGGTCCCAAAAGGTTGAAGACGGTTCTTGTCCCAAGCTCCGCACGCGGCGGGCCGACATGGCGCATGGCCGGGTGATGCATCGGCGCCATCATGAAACAGATGCCCGCCTGGCTCAGGGCCTGTTGCGCCACGGCAGGCCCGCCCATGACGTTGATGCCCATCTTGACCAGCGCATCCGCAGCACCCGATTTCGACGACAGGTTGCGGTTGCCATGCTTGGCCACGGGCACGCCCGCGCCGGCCACCACGAACGCCGTCGCGGTCGAGATGTTCAGCGTGCCTTTGCCGTCGCCACCCGTTCCGACGATGTCCATCGCGCCGGCAGGGGCCGTCACGCGGTTCATGCGGTTGCGCATGGCACGGGCGGCGGCGGCAATTTCCTGGACCGTTTCGCCGCGCACGCGCAGGGCCATCAGCAGGCCGCCGATCTGGGCCGGGGTGGCCGCGCCGTCGAACAGGGCGGAAAAGGCGGTTTCGGCCTCGGGGCCGGTCAGCGGACGGGTCGCGGCGATCCCGATCAACGGGCGGATGTCGGTCATGCGGCGGCCTCTGCCTTGGTGCAGCGGGACAGGAAGGTGCGGATCATCTCGTGCCCGTTTTCCGAGGCGATGGATTCTGGGTGGAACTGGACGCCTTCGATCGGCAGATCGCGGTGGATCAGCCCCATGATCGTCCCGTCATCCGAGGTCGCGGTGACGCGCAGGCAATCGGGCAGGCTTTCGGGCTGCACCGTCAGCGAATGATAGCGCGTGGCGTTCATGGGGGATGGCAGGCCCGAAAAGACGCCCGAACCGTCATGGCTGATCGCATCGACCTTGCCATGTAGGATGCGGGTCGCGCGCACGATCTTGCCGCCGAAGGCCTGGCCGATGGCCTGATGCCCCAGACACACGCCCAGCAGGGGAATGCGCCGGTCGGCCGCCGCGGCGATCAGGTCCAGGCAAATGCCCGCCTGATCGGGATCGCAGGGACCCGGAGAGATCACGATGCCGTCGGGGTTCAGCGCCAGCGCCTGATCGACGGTCAGCTGATCGTTGCGGCGCACCGTGACCTCGGCCCCCGCTTCGCCCATGTAATGGACCAGGTTCCAGGTGAAGCTGTCGTAATTGTCGATCAGAAGGATCATCGGCTTGGCACCTTGTCGTCAGGGAACTTGGATCTTCGCGCGGCGGCGTGAAAGGAGGCGGTGAATGGGGGCGGTTTCCCCCCGCAAAAGCGTCCGCTATAGATGGGGCAAAGCGCGGCCAAGGGTCAAGACCGGGCGATCAAAATGGCGCGACGGCGTCGCGAAGGACAAGAGGGGCAGATGGCACGGGGAATTCTGACAGGCGCGGTTCATGGCGCACTGCTGGGCGCGGCGGCTCTGGTGGGGCTGTCGCTGCTGGCGCCCCTGCCGCAGCCGCAGGACGCATCGCCGATGGTCGCCACCCCCGACGACGAGGCGACGCCTTCGGGGCGGATGGACCTGCCGGTGGGGTCGGAATTCGGACGTGCGGGCGATGTGGCCCCGCGTGCGCCCACGCCGATCCGTGCCGGCGAAAGCGAACGTCAATCCGAACCCGTGGCGGTCACCGCCCCCGTGGCCGAGCCCGCGCCGCGCCCCGTGACGGATGACAACGCCCGGCCCGATACCCTTGCGGGCGACAGCATGCCGGCGCAAAGCCAGCCCGCGCCCTTCGATGCCGCGCCGGGCCTGCAACTGCCCGGTGGCGCCGCGGATGCGCCGATGACGCGCAGCCTGCCGGGGCTTGCGCCCGATGCGCCCCAGGACAGTCTGCCGCAGCTGGCCGACAGCCCCGAGGCCCAGGACGCGCAGCCCGATCCGGCCCCCGAAATGCCCGCGCCGGGGCTGGACCTGTCGCTGCCCCCCGATCTGACCGATCTGCGCAAGATGGAGCGTAACTGAGATGAAGCCGATCAACCCCGCCCTGGCCGCCACCTTTGCCCCGCCGGTCATGGAGGCGCGCCGCTGGTTGCAGGGCGTCGATTTCCCGCCCGACCGGCCGCTGATCAATGTCAGCCAAGCGGCCCCCGTCGATGCGCCGCCCCTGGGTCTACGCCAGGCCATCGCCGAGGCTGCCCTGAACCGCCCCGAGGCGCATCTTTACGGTCCGGTGCTGGGCAATGGCGATCTGCGCGACGCGGTGGCGGCGCGGTTCGGCGCGGCCTATGGCGGGTCGCTGACGGGCGGCAACGTGGCGATCACCCAGGGCTGCAACCAGGCCTTCTGTGCGGCAATGACGACATTGGCCGGGGCGGGGGACCAGGTGATCGTACCGACGCCCTGGTACTTCAACCACAAGATGTGGCTGGACATGTCCGGCGTTCAAACGGTGCCCTTGCCCTGTGGCGACGCGATGCTGCCCGACCCCGAAAAGGCGCGCGCCCTGATCACGCCGCGCACCCGCGCGATCGTGCTGGTGACACCGAACAACCCATCGGGGGCCGAATATCCGGCCGAACTGGTGGGGCGCTTCTTCGATCTGGCGCAAAGCCATGGGCTGGCGCTGGTGGTGGATGAGACCTATCGCGATTTCGACAGCCGCACCGGCGCCCCGCACGACCTGTTCCAGCGGCCCGATTGGGACCGCACGCTGATCCAGCTTTACAGTTTTTCCAAGGCCTATCGCCTGACCGGGCATCGGGTCGGCGCGTTGGTCGCGGGCCAGGACCGCCTGGCCGAGGTCGAGAAGTTCCTGGATACGGTCGCGATCTCTCCGGCGCAGCTGGGGCAGGTGGGGGCGGTCTGGGGGCTGGCGAACCTGGACGACTGGCTGGCGGGCGAACGGGCCGAGATCCTGGCCCGCCGCCATGCCACCGAAACGGCGCTGGCCGATCTGACCGGTTGGACGCTGAAAAGTGCGGGGGCGTATTTTGCCTGGGTGGAACATCCCTTCGCCGAAAGCTCTGCCGATCTGGCACGGCGGATGGTGTCGGAAATCGGGGTGCTGGCGCTGCCTGGAACGATGTTCACGCCCGACGGCGATCCGACCGGCGCGCGCCACCTGCGACTGGCCTTTGCCAATGTCGATGCGGACGGGATCGCGCAATTGGCAGGGCGGCTGGCGCAGCTTGGGGCCTGATCCACTTGTGGCGCGGGGCGCGGCGTCCTAAAGACGGCAAAGACACGACCACGAGGAAGGCCGCGCCATGTCACAGCTGCGAACCAAGGGCAAATCAACCGTCGTCTGGATCCTTTTGGGTCTGATGGTCCTGGGGTTGGGGGGCTTCGGCGTCACCAGCTTTTCAGGGGGCACGACCGAGGTGGGCTCGGTCGGTGATACCAAGATCACCGCGGATGAATATGCCCGCGCCCTGCAGAACGAGATGCGCAACCTGTCGCAGCAGACCGGCCAGCAGATCACGATGGCGCAGGCTCAGCAGATGGGGCTGCCCGCGATGGTCCAGGGCCAGCTGATCGGGGCGGCGGCGCTTGCCGAACAGGCCCGCCGCATCGGCGTTTCCGTGGGCGATGAGAAGGTCGCGGAAACGATCATGCAGGCCGGCGCCTTCCAGGGGCCGAACGGCAGGTTCGACCGCACCGCCTATTCCGAGATCCTGCGCCGCGAACGTCTGACAGAGGCCGATTTCGAAGCGACCGTCCGCGACGACGAATCTCGCCTGATCCTGCAGCGCGCCATTGCGGGCGGCGTCGAGGCGCCCACGCCGATGGTCGATCAGACCGCGCGCTGGCTGCTGCAGACGCGTGATTTCGCATGGTACGAACTGACCGCGGATGATCTGGCCGAACCCATCGCCGATCCCGACGAGGCGACGCTGAAAGCCTGGCACGAGGCCAATGGCGATCGCTTCACCGCGCCCGAAACCCGCAAGATCAGCTATGCCTGGATCAATCCGGACATGCTGTCATCGGAGGTCGAGGTCGACGAAGAGGCCTTGCGCGCCGTCTATGACCGCAACATCGAGCAGTTCCAGCGCCCCGAGCGCCGGATGGTCGGCCGCCTTGTCTTCCCGACCGAGGCCGACGCGCAAGCCGCCCGTGACCAGATCGACGCCGGCGAAAAGCCCTTCGAATCCTTCGTGATCGACCGCGGCCTGTCGCTGGATGATATCGACCTGGGCGAGGTGACGCGCCAGGATCTGGGGCAGGCCGCCGATACCGTCTTTGCCGCCGAACAGCCCGGTGTGGTGGGCCCCGTCCAGACCGATCTGGGCCCGGCGCTGTTTTCCGTCAACGCGATCCTTGATCCCGTCGACATTCCGTTCGAAGAGGCACGCGACGATCTGCGTGGCGAGGCGGCCCTGAGCCGTGCCGCCCGTCAGATCCAGGACCGTGCGCCCGACTATGAAGACCTGCTGGCCGGTGGCGCCACGCTGGAGGAACTGGCCGAGGAGACGGAGCTGGAGCTGGGGCAGGTGGACTGGACCGCCGAGGGCAATCCCGAGGAAGGCAGCATCGCCGGTTACGAAGGCTTCCGCGAGCGTGCCGCCGACATCACCGCCAGCGATTTCCCGCAGCTGTTCGAACTGGCCGATGGCGGTGTCTTCGCCATGCGCCTGGACGAAATCGTGCCGCCGACGTTGAAGCCCTTCGACGCGGTCCGGGACGAGGTTCTGGCCGATTGGAAACAGGCCGAACTGCAGCGCCGCCTGCTGGACCTGGCCGCCGAACAGCGACTGGCTGCCGTGGCGCAGAACTCGCCCGGCGCCGATGCCGAACCGCAGGCCGAACCGGCCGAAGAACCCGCAGCCGTCGATTGGACGACCGAAACCGGCATGTCGCGCAGCGATTACATGCGTGGTTTGCCGCCCGAGATCCTGTCGCAGGCCTTTGCGATGGCCGAACCGGGCGATGTCGGGGTCGTCGATGCGGGCGACCGGGTCTTTGTGTTGCGCCTGGATCAGATCAGCGATGCGGACCTCTCGACCGAGGATGCGACGCAGGTCGTCGACAGCGTCAAGTCGCGTCTGGACCAGTCCCTGCAGGCCGACATCTTCGACTATTACGCCCGCCATGTTCAGCGCAATTCCAAGGTGCAGATCGACCAGCAGGCCATCAACGCCATCAACGCGCAGGTCCAGTGATGCAGCTGACGCCCGATTTCGAATCCTTCAAGGCGCAATGGGCCGCGGGTCACAACCAGCTGGTCACCATCCGTCTGGCGGCCGATCTGGACACGCCCGTCAGCCTGATGCTGAAACTGGCCGAGGCTGCCCCGCAGAGCTTCATGCTGGAATCCGTCACCGGGGGCGAGGTTCGCGGTCGTTATTCGATCGTCGGCATGAAGCCCGACCTGATCTGGGAGTGCCGCGACGGCAAGGCGCGGATCAACCGGCAGGCCCGCTTTACCGAGGAATTCGAGGATGATGCCCGTCCCGCCCTGGACAGCCTTCGCGCCCTGATCGCCGAGAGCCGGATCGAGACCATGCCCGAGGGCGTGCCGCCGGTGGCCGCGGGGCTGTTCGGCTATCTGGGATATGACATGATCCGGCTGGTCGAACACCTGCCGCATGTGAACCCCGACCCGCTGGACACGCCCGATGCGATGATGATGCGGCCATCCGTCGTGGCGGTGCTGGATGGCGTCAAGGGCGAGGTGACGCTCTGCGCCCCTGCCTGGCATGACGGGAACGACAATGCCCGCGCCGCCTATGCGCGTGCCGCCGAACGGGTGATGGATGCGCTGCGGTCGCTGGACCGCCAGCCAACCGAACCGCGCGCCCTGGGCCATGACATGCAGATCGGTGCGCCGGTGTCGAATTTCGCAAAGGCCGATTACCTGGCCGCGGTCGAAAAGGCCAAGGAATACATCCGCGCGGGCGACATTTTCCAGGTGGTGCCCAGCCAACGCTGGCGGCTGGATTTCCCGCTGCCGCCCTTTGCGCTTTATCGCAGTCTGCGGCGCACCAACCCGTCGCCCTTCATGTTTTTCCTGAACATGGGCAGCTTCCAGATCGTCGGCGCCAGCCCCGAGATCCTGGTCCGTCTGCGCGACGGCGAAGTCACGATCCGCCCCATCGCGGGCACCCGTCCGCGCGGCGCGGACGAAGCCGAGGACCGGGCGCTGGAGGCCGATCTGTTGGGCGATCAGAAGGAACTGGCCGAGCATCTGATGCTGCTGGATCTGGGGCGCAATGACGTGGGGCGGGTCGCCAAGCCCGGTACCGTGCGGCCGACCGAGAAATTCGTCATCGAACGCTATAGCCACGTGATGCATATCGTGTCGAACGTGGTGGGGCAGTTGCGCGACGGCGAGGATGCCCTGTCGGCGCTTCTGGCGGGTCTGCCCGCGGGTACCGTATCAGGCGCGCCCAAGGTTCGCGCGATGCAGATCATCGATGAGCTGGAGCCGGAGAAGCGTGGCGTCTATGGCGGTGCGGTCGGCTATTTCGCCGCAAATGGCGAAATGGACATGTGCATCGCGTTGCGCACGGGCGTGGTCAAGGACCAGGCCCTGTATATCCAAGCCGGCGGCGGCGTCGTCTATGACAGCGACCCCGAAGCTGAGTTCGAGGAAACGATGAACAAAAGCCGCGCCCTGCAACGTGCCGCCGAAGCGGCCGCGCAATTCGTCCGCGGAAACTTTTGATCGCCTGCAGCCAGCCTGCGTGACTATGGAAAAGGCGGCCCGATCGGGCCGCCTTTCTGTCAGATCCCGTATCGGGTCCGAACCATGCCGATCAGTTGGCGGGTGCGGTTTCCGTTTCGGTTTCCATCTCCATTTCCTCGGCGGGAGCGTCTGCATTCATGTCGCTCTCCATTTCGGCATTGTCTTCCATGGCATCTTCGGTTGCCATCGGCTGACCTTCGACGGTGCCTTCGGTTTCCATCGTGTCCATGGTGGCCGGGTCGGTTGCCATGGTGTCGGTGGCCGCCGGATCGGTTGCCATCGTGTCCGTGGCCATCTCACCCTCGGGTGCCTGGTCGCGGAAGACGTATTCCGGTGCCGCGTCGGCTTCTTCTTCGGTCAGATCGGTGGTGATCTGCTGGGCGTCCGAATTGATCATCAGGTCGGTCCACGGCAGGGCGATCTGCTTTTCACCGATACCCAGGAAACCGCCGACGCCGATGACTGCTGCCTTCATCTCGCCGGTTTCGCTGTCGACGATCAGGTCGTTGATATCACCGATGGCATTGCCTTCGGGCGAGGTCACCGAAGTGCCGGTGATCCAGTCGACGCGCCATTCGTTCTCGGCCTGCTGCTGTTCGACCTTTTCGGCGGCCGATGCTGCGGCTGCGGCGTCGTCACCTTCGGACGTTTCCATCGCGGGATCGGCCATGGTGTCGGCCGTGTCCGTGCCCATCGGCGCGGTTTCAGTCGTTTCCATCGCGGGATCGGTTGCCGGCGCGGTGTCCTGAGCGAAAGCGGCGCCAAAGGTCATCGGCAGGGCAACGGCAGTGGTCAAAAGAAGATTACGCATAGTGTCCTCCTGGTTTTCCATTTGCGGGCGGCGTTTGCATCCCGCGATTGAGTTCACAATGCGCAGATCCCGACAGAGGTTCCCCGCCGAAATCAGTTCGGCGGGGACCAGGCAGCAAGTCTTTGTGATGGAACCTTAGTCCTCGCCGCGGAACGGCTGGACATATTGCAGCGCCATGTCCCAGGGGAAATAGATCCAGGTATCCTGGCTGACCTCGGTGACATAGCTGTTCACCATCGGCTTGCCCTTGGGCTTGGCATAGACGGTGGCCATATGCGCCTTGGGATACATCTCGCGGATCAGTTCCAGCGTGCGGCCGCTGTCGACCAGATCGTCGACGACCAGAATGCCGTCGCCGTCGCCCATCAGTTCGGGATCGGGCTTTTTCAGGACCGTCAGCCCCGACTGTTCCTGCCGGTGATAGGATTTCACGCTGATCGTGTCGATCGTGCGGATGTCCAGTTCGCGCGCCACGATCATCGCGGGGACAAGCCCGCCCCGGGTCACGGCCAGAACGGCGCGCCATTCCTGTTCTTCCATGCGCCATGCCAGCGCACGCGCATCGCGGTGCAGCTGATCCCAGCTGATGTGAAAGCCTTTTTCGTGGGGCAGACGATCCGTCATGCGTCTTTTTCCTTCCTCAGGGATTCACGACCAGCGAAAGGCCCAGCAACGCGATTGCCAGGCCGGCCCCCCGGTCGATCCAGAACTTTGCGGCATAATAGCGGTCCCGCAACCACGGCAGCGCCATCAGACTGGCCAGTGCGGTATAGAATAACAGCTCGACGGACAAGGCTGTGACATAGATCGCGCCCTTGTCGGCGATGCTCAGCGCAGCGGGGAAGATCGACAGCAGCACCGCCGAATAGAAAAGCGCGGGCTTGGGGTTCGACAGGTTCAGGGCCATCCCCGACCACAGGCCGATGCCGCGTTTCGCGGATGCGGGATCGGGCAGGGGCTCGGCGGCGTGGCGCCACATCTTGGCGCCGATCCACAGCAGATAGACCCCGCCCAGGATGCGCATCAGCGTCAGGGTCCATGGCAACAGGCGGAAGATGACCGTCAGGCCCAGCAACGCAAACAGGCACCAGACCGAGGCCCCGACCGCCAGGCCCCAGCCATAGGGCAGGGCACGCCTGCGGCCATAGGCGAAGGACCCCTGGCTGATGGCGATGACGCCGGGACCCGGCGACAGGATCGCCACGGCCAGGGTCGCCACGAAGATGCCAAGCTGGTCGGCCGAGATGGTGATCATGCCCGGCCGCCCCGCGGATCTCAGTCTTTCTTGACGGTGGCGATGTCGGGCGCGTCGACGGCCTTCATGCCGACCACGTGATAGCCCGCATCGACGTGATGCGTCTCGCCCGTGACACCGGCCCCAAGGCGCGACAGCAGGTAGAGGGCGGAATTGCCGACATCCTCCTGCGTGACATTGCGACGCAGCGGAGAGTTCAGCTCGTTCCACTTCATGATGTAGCGGAAGTCGCCGATGCCCGATGCGGCCAGCGTCTTGATGGGGCCCGCGCTGATGGCGTTGACGCGGATGTTGTCCTTGCCGAAATCCTCGGCCAGGTAGCGGACCGATGCCTCCAGCGCGGCCTTGGCGACACCCATGACGTTGTAATGCGGCATGACGCGTTCGGCGCCGTAATAGGTCAGCGTCAGCATCGACCCGCCATCGGTCATCATCGCGGCTGCCCGGCGGGCGACGGCAGTGAAGGAATAGACCGAAATATCCATGGTCATCAGGAAGTTGTCGCGCGTGGTCTCGGCATAGCGACCGCGCAGCTGTTCCTTGTCGGAAAAGCCGATGGCGTGGACGATGAAGTCCAGCTTGTCCCATTCCGCGGCCAGTTTCTCGAACAATCCGTCGATCGAGGCGCCGTCGGAAACGTCGCAGGGCAGCACCAGATCCGAGCCGAGCTGGGCTGCCAGCGGGTCGACGCGCTTCTTCAGCGACTCGCCCTGATAGCTGAAGGCCAGCTCTGCGCCCTCGGCGGCCAATGCCTTGGCGATGCCCCAGGCAATCGACTTGTCATTGGCCAATCCCATGATCAGACCGCGCTTGCCGGCCATCAGGCCCGACCTCTGCTCGCTTGACATGTCCCGTCCCTCGCGCTTTCAACCGTTTCAGCGGTGATTATGCCGTTTACCCTGCCGCATCAAGCACAAGGAACGGATGATGACAGATCGGACCGGAATCTTTGCGGGTGATGACCCGTTCGACATCACGCGCTCCTGGTTGGCCGAGGCCGAGACGTCCGAGATCAATGATCCCAATGCCATCGCGCTGTCCACCGTCGATGCCGAGGGCATGCCCGACACGCGGATGGTGCTGCTGAAGGATATCGACGGTCAGGGACCCGACGGGTCGTTCGTGTTCTATACCAATTACGACAGCGCCAAGGGCCGCCAGATCAGCGCCACCGGTAAGGCGTCCTTCGTGATGCACTGGAAATCGCTGCGCCGTCAGATCCGCGTCCGCGGCACCGTCACCCGCGAGGAAGGGCCGCAGGCGGACGCCTATTACGCCAGCCGCGCACTGAAGAGCAGGCTGGGGGCATGGGCCTCGCCGCAATCGCAGCCGCTGGAGGACCGTGCGACCCTGGTTGCGGCTGTTGCCAAAATGTCATTGAAGCACGGAACCAATCCCGCCCGCCCACCTTTCTGGGGAGGCTTCCGAATCACTCCGACGCAGATCGAGTTCTGGGCCGATGGCGCGTTTCGCCTGCACGACCGTTTTGTCTGGGTCAGACAGGCGGAAGACTGCTGGAAAATCACCCGGCTTGCACCCTGAGCTTGACGAATTGTTTACTTGGGCCAAGATGGAGTGGCTTGGTTGGTCGCTCTGTTTCGGGTGATGGTATTTTGTTGTAGTCCGATTTGTGCGGTCCTAATGTCCGCGCAAATTTGGCATTTCGTGGAAACATGCAGACGATGACTGAAGATACTGGCCTGACACGCGTTACCGGATTGGTGAAGTGGTTTGACGCGACCAAGGGCTATGGTTTCATCGTGAATGACGAGGGTGGAGAAGACATTCTTCTGCACGCCAATGTCCTGCGCAATTTCGGGCGCAGTTCGGTCGCGGATCAATCCAGCGTCGTCGTGATGGTCCAGGCGACGAAGCGGGGCACCCAGGCCGCCGAGGTCGTGTCGATCGAGCCGCCGGCCACCGACGGCCATCCGCCGATCGCCGACCTGGATCCCGAAGTCATCGAGCATATGGACAGTCTTCCCCTTCGGCCCGCGCGGGTGAAGTGGTTCGACAAGAGCAAGGGCTTCGGTTTTGCAAACATCTTCGGACATCCGGAGGATGTTTTCATTCATATCGAGGTTGTGCGCCATTCCGGTTTTGCTGACCTTGCCATCGGCGAGGCGATTTGCCTGCGCGTGATCGAAGGTCCGCGCGGTCTGATGGCGGCGCAGGTCGCATCCTGGGACAATGCGGTCCCGGCATCGGCCCACGAACTGAAGACCGATATCCGTGAAGATATGCAGGATGCCGAATACCTTGCCCATGTTGCCGAATAGGCTTGCAGCCGCGCTCCTCGCGGCGCTGATCCTTGGCCCGCTGTCGGCTTCGGCGCAGGGAAGCTGCGCCGAGGATCTTGCCCTGATCCGGCTGGAAGACAGCCAGGTGCTGGAATTCGACATCGAGGTCGTCGACACGCCCGCATCGCGTGCGCAGGGCCTGATGTATCGCAAGAATGTCCCGCCGGGGACCGGAATGTTGTTCGTCTATGAACAGCCCCAGCCCGTCAGCTTCTGGATGCGCAACACGCTCGTTCCGCTGGACATGATCTTTCTGGATGCCACGGGCGTGATTCGCCACATCCACCCCAATGCCCGCCCGCTGGACGAAACACCCGTGCCCGGCGCGATGGTCGGCGACCCCGATCCCGCACGTCTGATGGTGCTCGAGATCGCAGGCGGGGAGGCGGCCCGTCTGGGGCTGGCAAAAGGGCAGGTTCTGGCGCATCCGGCCCTGGATCAGGACCGCGCGGCATTTCCGTGCAACTAGGCCTTTTCACAGCCCGATCAATCGTCTAAAGCGAAGCTGTCGGGGCGTAGCGCAGCCTGGTAGCGCGACGGTTTTGGGTACCGTAGGTCGGAGGTTCGAATCCTCTCGCCCCGACCACAATTGAGCTGTTCTGTGGCAAAGCGTTCTGCCTTTTCTGTCTGGCGGTCTGGTTCGCGGGATTGCCTGCTTTACGAAAGTGGACATGCGTGGATATTTCCAATTTCGACGCGAAGGGCATAAGCTGCCGAACCTTACAACGAACATGAACGTCGGCTTCAGCACTTAGTAGGCCATCGTTTGCCGGGACCAAGGTCCAAAACTGACCGCAACTAGTGTACATTTTAGTAATTTTATATTGAAAACCAGTGGGTTGAGTGACTAACACTGGTCAGGGCCAGACGAGGCAAGCGATATTTTTGGCCGAGAGTACAGCAGATGCGACGCATTCAGCCGTTCTTTACCAAGGTCCGGGGCGCGTTCGATATACAACCGCAAGGGTCTAAGCGGCATCATCTGTGTCAAACTGAGCCACTTCCTGCGAATCGGACAGTGATTTCGGCTACGATCTGTCGTCTTCTGATCTCCAGGAACGAGGTGATCAGAAGATGAAGAGGCCATGACGCGGGGTTCAAAGCCTGCGTGGCCCTAGAAGCGCTGAAGGGCGAGCGCACAGTGACCGAACTGGCCGCCGATTACGGTGTGCATCCGACCATGATGCATCAGGGGAAGAAGGCGTTGCTCGATGGAGCGGCCGACATCTTCGAACGGAGCAGCCGAAAGCCCGCGGGGGTGGACGAGGAGACGGTCCGGTCCCTGCACGCCAAGATCGGAGAGCTGGCCGTCGCCAATGATTTTTTGTCAGGAAAGCTGAAGCCCTAGGGCGGGAAGTGAGATGCAGGACGATCGAACGGACCCATCCCAAGCTGTCGGGGCGCGCAGTGCTGCCTGCTGTCGATCGCGCGACCCTCGTTCTACTATGCCCACGCAAGGCGAGACGGCGTTGAACCTCGGCCTGATGCCGATGGACGAGCAGTTCCTGGACACGCCGTTCTTCGGCGTCGGGCAAATGGCCTGGCATCTGCGCAACGACGGACAGCTGGTGAACGAGAAGCGCATTCGTCGGCTGATGCGCCTCATGCGTCCGATGTCGATCTACCCAAGACCCGATACCAGCAGGCCGGCAAGGGGCCACAAGACCTATCCCTGTCTGCCGAGAGGGTTGCGGGTGGACCGGCACAACCAGGTCTGGTGCCGGGACATCACCTATCTGCCGATGCGGCGTGGCCT